>JAAERL010000920.1 GCA_024230435.1 Desulfobacteraceae bacterium | reverse complement strand
GCAAACTGCCTATTTTAAGAGACAAGTCCGCCAAAATTGCCACGCTAATACCGGCTTAAAACAGCACAAGTCTACCATCTTTGGCTATCTTTGTCGACATTTTTTTCTTTAGCGACCTTGGATCTTGATCGCCGAAATTTCGATCGGTATCGGTTCCTACGTGACGAAATACATTGTCCGGGACTTTGGCCGAATTCGGGCGCAGCCGCTCGTTATCGTAGAGCCCGGCAGGCTCTCCTGCTCTCACAATTGCCTCATTATTACAAATCCGTCGACGGAGAAATTTCTAGCCTATTCTACTGATACCCCCCAAACGAAGAGTGATAATAATCATTGCGAAACTTGGGTGAATTTTGAGGGGCAAAAATTATCTACGCAATTTTTCACTTCGATGTTAAGAGATAATTGAAAAAAGACTACCCTCGGGGTAATTACCCCGAATTGGAGAATCGTCGATTCTCCTATTTTTTCCTCTACGTACGTAGCTTGCTTTGGTCGTGCTTGTATTTTTTTCAAGTATCGCTGATTTCTGATTTCCGCCTGTTGCCGCCATTTTGCTTCACCAAACCTTCCACGTGTAACCTTGCTAGATCTGCTCAAATCGTGGGAGTACGCGCCACAGCAACCCTGTAGAGTGCACACCAATGAGATTAGGAGTGTAGAAAGCTTCCTTTTCAAACACGGGACTGGAG
>JAAERL010000919.1 GCA_024230435.1 Desulfobacteraceae bacterium | reverse complement strand
GGGCGACGAGTGTCAAGGGGCGAACTTTGGCGCGCCTACGGGCTGCCTACGGGTGTCACCAAAAGGTCTCCGCCCGTCGCATATTTTGGCGGGAGCCGGGTTGCGAAACCCATGCTGTCCGTGCTTCGACTCTTTCCTTATTTTTTGTTGTCTCGCTCAGCAAAAGCAAGATGTGAGCATGTACCATAGCGTGAGCATGCTTTAATTAATTAATTGATAGAAGTAAGATCAAAATGATATTACAGAGGAGATGTAGGGGCATACATGAGCAGTTGCTTAAAAAATATACTCTGTGCAACAGAGAGCTTGATTGATACATTTTCATATTCATCTACTTCAGCAAAAGAATCAAGTTTTGCTACATTGATACAAGCCCATCTTTATCGTTGATAGTTGGTTTTAGATTATCTATGTAGTGATATGTACAGCAATTATAATGCGGGGTGTTGTCAATCCCCCCTCCCCTGATCCCCCCAATCTACTTCTTATACACCTTCTTTTTTGGTGGGGGTAACATTCTGATTCAACAAACCACAAGTAAGCATGGCCAAAAACTCCATCCCAG
>JAAERL010000918.1 GCA_024230435.1 Desulfobacteraceae bacterium | reverse complement strand
GTCCTCTCTTGATCTTTTCCCTCAGCTTACCTGAACACTTAAACGTGACAACCTTCCGGGCAGACAACATCAAGGGCTGATCCGTTGCCGGGTTCCGGCCGCGCCGCTCTTTTTTTTGTTTGACGCAAAACTTACCAAAGCCGGATATTAGGACATCATCACCGTTTTCCATTGCATCCTTTATGATTTCCATAAGGCTCTCAATTGCGTCAGAACAGCGGTTTTTCGTAAAGCCTACACGTTTCATCTGTTCGGTCATAGTCTCAACGATATCAGCCTTTGTTAGTGTATTTGTCATTGATTAATTTTTCCTTTATTTTTTTATCAATGGTTCGGACTTTTTTAAGTATTAATAGCGCCATAGTTTAGGAACTCATTATATTCAGGATTGGATTTTATCAATGTAAGGTCCAACTCTAACATGGAAGAAATTCGCTGGAGCAGATGTTCATTGAATTTTCTAATCTTCCAACTGAGGATTGAAATAACATGCCCCTTTGTGTTCTCGTTTAACTTTCGATCCTGAATTTTTATCAGATTAAGAGTCGTCATTGATGCATTGAAATGAAAATCAAGACTTTGTTTACATCGTGCCTGACAGTCCATCAGGCCAGTAAACTGTTTTGCATCACGAAACAGGAATTCAATTTGAAACCGTGCTTTATAATACCGATAGATTAGCATTGC
>JAAERL010000917.1 GCA_024230435.1 Desulfobacteraceae bacterium | reverse complement strand
GCCGGCAAGCGCCAGCGCAAGGTGGGGAGGCAGCGAGAGATCGCGGACGCACCGGCAACCAGACCGAGGCTCTCGCGTCAACACAGCAGGTCCGCTGAACCGACCGGGTGAAACCGACCTGTCCCGTGGGCCGGTCCATTTTTTGGCTACATTTGGCTATATTTGGCTATATTTAGCGATACTTCCGGCACTTGGTTACTTCATTAACTCTTAAAATTTAAATTAACCCCAGCATGTCGTTCCCGCCTAAAATGAAGTTTCCAATAAATATTCACAGTATCTTCCAATTGAACCATATATTTTTGTTTGTGGGGGGCTAACCATGCGGGGCACTGAATTTTTGCCCTTTTTGCCTTCCACAGGGCATAAGATCTTTCACTTCATCATCCGCCATCGAACGTCGGCCGACGCCACCACCAACTTGTCATCATCATCCACCACCACCAACCTGTCAAAGAATCATCAAAAGTAGGTAGAGGTTTACCTACCTTTAACAAACAATGCACAAAAGTAGGTAAAAACCTACATACTTTTTCCCAATGTGTTTCCCGTCAACAAAAAAGTAGGT
>JAAERL010000916.1 GCA_024230435.1 Desulfobacteraceae bacterium | reverse complement strand
TTTGGTCGATTTGTTAGGGCGCGCCAAAAAGAGCGGTGAGATTTTTGCGGCGCCCAGAACCCAATTGCCTGTATTCCTGTTAAGGCGATTTGGTGCGGACGGGCCCATTCAAAATGCTCGTTCTCGGTCAATTTTAAACCGATTTTGCTGTTTTTTTGCTCAAATTAAAGCTGAGTTCAAGGGCTATCCAATGGGAGCAACATGAGCATCTAAAAGTCAAAATCGGCGATTTTCTGAATAGCCGAAAGTACGACGAAGTCCCAAAATCACGTCTCGTCCCTGACCGGCCGCAGATCACAACCACAACATATGCCGAACCAACTGTTTTGGCCTTAGATTAGATCATTGGGGTCCTAGACCCCATCAGCTGGCCTAAAACTCTTGCCACCGGCTTTCTTTGATGGACCTGATTTTAGGGTTAATTGTACTTAAAACACCAAGTCTGGCAACACTCTCTTGCCCTCCACCCTATGATCTACTTATCTACAGAACGCCTAAACTCGGGGATCTTTTCTCATATCATCG
>JAAERL010000915.1 GCA_024230435.1 Desulfobacteraceae bacterium | reverse complement strand
GTGGATTCCATCCAAGTGGATTCGTTATCGACAAAAGGGAAGAAACGTACCTTGCTACGAGGAGACGGAGCTCTCATCTTACCGCGTCCTTTATGATTATTCCCTTGACCAAATGGCTTGTTATTCTGATCCATGATGGGTTTAGATTGAAGAAGCTCTTGCTCAAAAGTCTTACTCGAAAGGACCTGTTTGTTTAAGTATGACACTTTAAAGATTATTGACCTGAACTAACCTAATAATTTAAAATTTTTTGCTTTATAATTGACAATGCAATTGCTCTATTAAGCTGCTCTTTGATGATACCGCACTGTCACGTCAGCTTGCAGAAGAAAAACTGCAGACGCAGTTGCAAGCATATCTGAAATTGTATCTGAAATTTTAACATTTAACCCCCTACACTACACACACATCTGTACAACCGCTCAATTACGATCATTTCCTTCATTTTCGATATTTTCCCCATTTTTTTTTTCCTCGTTTCATGCGCCCCTTGGAGTTGGCGGC
>JAAERL010000914.1 GCA_024230435.1 Desulfobacteraceae bacterium | reverse complement strand
CGGTATTGATCAAAGCTTCGGTGCCTACTGCGGATTTGGATTGGATATGATTGTCTTTGCCTGCCATATTTTGCTCCGATCCCGATCCCTTCGTTTCCTTATTTGGGAGATTCTTCCAAAAATGCGTATTGTAGGTGATACGACTGTAGGCTAGCCGATCGGAGAGTGTGTTCAATCTCAATTTCACAGACTGTTCCCCAGGAATCAAATAATGTCACACCCGCCTGCTTATGGAAATGTCTGATGTTGCTCTGTCTACCGAAGCAGGATAATGTAACGCAAAATACCAATGACTACTCGTGCACAACTTTTTTACGCACAAAATAATCAGAATCGCGTTCTTATAGGGGAAAATCTGGGGTGATAAATGGCAACTCAACTGATATCCTTGCGAATATTGCGTTCTACTATAGGGTAGGGCTATTGTGTTAGGGCGGTGCGGGGTCTTTAGTGGCTTTGCGATACTAACACTATGGTACAATAGTAGACGAAAATGTAGCGGATTTGTTAGCGGCAATAGGCAATAGCGGAAGTTTGAGAAGCATGGCAGCTTATTGGTACAAAAATTATTATACATACCATAGCGGCATTTTGAATTTACGCTTGCTTCATCTACTTTCGGGGGGGGAACCGACAATCTGAGTGTCGGTTTGAAACGTACGTACGCTAGTTATTCGTCGCAAAAAGGTACTGGTAAAACGGCCCCATTTTTTGAAGACCTTTTTAAAAATTCGAGTCACGAGCGACAAGTCTCAAAGCACGACAAACGTCGCACAAATTTTTTTGCCACGACTCAAAAAAGGTGGGTCCGCGACACTCAGATTGTCGGTTCCAGCATGAGAATG
>JAAERL010000913.1 GCA_024230435.1 Desulfobacteraceae bacterium | reverse complement strand
TGACATTGGCTGAGGTGCAGATGGAGGACTTTCGCAATCGCATATTTCCTCGGCTACCTTGATAAGTTTGGAGAGTGATGCAAGATTATTGTAAAATTTAGAGCCATTCTCGGCAACGGTTGTGACGGGTGACATTTGGGGAAAGTCAAGCAGCCAAAATTGAAGAGCGGCGAGGCCCTGGCTTAGGCCGGCACTTCCTACCATCGTGAAAAGGGGGCGGTCGTTAATAGTATAATGATGTCATTCAAATTGATCTCCTGCGATGCAACCTGATGCATGCCAACGGCACCGCCAACACGCACAGCCACAGCAACAACAAATAATAACAAGCAAAAGCAAAAGACGGCGAGCCAATTTTCAATTTTCGAAGTAAAAGGGGCGAAAACTTCTTTCTCGGAGCATGATCGGCTCAACGGTAAAATAAAGGTTCTTTCTCGTTGAAACGAAAGCGGGAAAAGGAAACCAAACAAAATGCAAAATGATGGGAATTGATGGACCTTACTTACTTCTTGGCAAAGAAGTAGACAACAAAAACACCACTATAAATCACAACCTAGACAAGATCAAACTTGATAATAACCCATAGTGAACTGATGACCACAAATTTGGCAAACACAAAACAGCAGCAACAGCGGAAGCAGCAGAGCAGCTAAAAAACAAATCTACCAACCTATCTCAAAATCAAAATAAAAACAAGAACTACTACAAAAACTAATGAAGAGACCACGAACCTATCTAACAAATATGAGCCGCTTCTAGTGGCCCATTATACTTGGTGGCGAGATCATAGAAGCTCATTTGCACTGCTCATACACATTGCATGCGTAGAAATAGAAGCCATGCTACACCTGCGCAGCAATTATGAGAGTGCAAGGTCCAATTTTCACTCGCCCGCCTCCCCACATTCTACTACATCGTATCTATCGTCGT
>JAAERL010000912.1 GCA_024230435.1 Desulfobacteraceae bacterium | reverse complement strand
TGACACGCTGACCTGACGGTCCGGTGGCATATTCGGCAACTTCCATTTCTTTGTGGAGTGCGTCGAATACGTCGGCTCGAGCTTTGGCCGAAGAGGAGGCAGAGGCGGCGGCTTGGCGTGGCATTTTTTGATTTTTATCTTAAGGGTGTGGTTTGTCTAGTAGATGTGAACAAATTATTCACAGTAGTGTAGGCCAGCTTTCAGTCTCTACAATTGTAGTTAAGCTAGGAATGAAGCTGCTGGTGAAGTTGGTGGCAACACTATGGGAAGATCTGATGCCAAAATGTGAACAGCTTAGGCACATATCTAACATGCCATACTTATCATGATCATGATAATTATCATGCCCGCCGCACTTTTAGCCATCAAAGGAATATTTTAAAAGCGTAGTTGGAGCCCATATTTGGGTAATTGTAAGCTTACTGCTTATTTTTAAACTCTAGCTAGAATGTTCCAAATTCGTAAGTAGAAATTAAGTATGACGCAGATGGACTCAGAATCAGATTTAAGCCGCTTTTTATTTATTTACCATGCATTGCTCTTTGCTCTTTGCTTGGCGGGCCTTCGACGTTGTCGACGGGCATTTTCGATTTTCCTTCTGCGTTTTATTTTTTCTTCCTACATTTTCAAAATCAAAATCATCAACCATGGCGGAGCTATCAGTGATGTGAATGACCCTCCTACTCCTATCTACCCTCCTCCTCGCTGGCACTATCAGTTGATTCACAGCGCTCATTAAGAGTCATAAAGAATGGAGAGTACAAGCTGTGCTGCGGCCAACAATGATGCTCAGATGGCCGAGACAAATGACACTACAACAATCAACGGGGCTTCGTGTAGGGCTCCTCTAATAACGGATAGGATTGATAAGGATGAAAATAATTGTTG
>JAAERL010000911.1 GCA_024230435.1 Desulfobacteraceae bacterium | reverse complement strand
GTAGTTTTTAGGTAACGGGGACGATTGACGGCTCTTTTAATGAGTTTGAATGCACCCTTCCCCATGATCATGGCGGCGTCCGGCTTTGCGCGTGGCAAGCTTTTGTCTGGTAGGGTCGTCCAGTGGCTGAAATGAAAGCCCTTGACTTCCTCTATCGACGTCTGAAGTTTGGGCGTTGAAGCCGTTGGGGGAAGGCGTTCGAAATGGCCGCGACGTAAGGCAATGTTGCTCGACAACGCTGCGACAGTCAGGAGTAATGACAGTAGCTAAAGACAAAGATAAACGCATGATAAAATTAATCTAGCTTGAAACATACTTAGTAATGGTGTTTAGATTATATTCGTTTGTTATGAGCCGCGGGGGAGCCAAACAGAAGCCGCCACGCTCACCATGGCTGACCGACGACGTGGGTTGGCGGCGTGGGCAAAAAATTGTGTAATAAATCAAATTATTTTAAGCCCTACACAGAACATTAGACTATTTTAAGCTACATCGCTGTCGCTTGTGATCTCTGTTGTCGAACGCATTGGCCGAACCATTAGATCCAATCAATGGAAGCCATTTTGGAAATGGTTTGGGCAGACATGGGGGAGCCGCTGATAGTCATGGCAGGG
>JAAERL010000910.1 GCA_024230435.1 Desulfobacteraceae bacterium | reverse complement strand
TGGTATTGGATTTTCTGTAGCGCGTCATGGCGGTTATGTAATTAATTTTATTCGGCTCATTTTGTCAACTTTATAGACAGGAGCAACCTGCATAATTGTGGCGTGAAGCGAGAAATAAGCTATTTTACGCAATTTTAATATTCATTTTCTGGCTCTGAAATACACCACATTCATTTTGGATACTGACAATAGATATGATTCGGCAAAAAAATTCTCAAACTTTCATTTTTGACGACTAATTGTAAGGATTGGTTTATAATATAAAGTTTTTACTTAGTGAAATCATCAAGGTGGCACAGAGGACGACATGGGGTCAAACCACAAACGCTTGGTTCAAACCCCTGGGTCGGAACGCCCTACTCCTCCAACCCATATCTAGGTCCCTGGTTCGAAATAGGACATGGGACTTTTGAGGATAATTTGCCATGCTTGTGTGCATGGGGTGAACTAGTTTTGGCGGGCTGATTCATTCGTGGGCGCCCAAAATGATCTGCTAATTTTGGGACGTAAAGTAGTTTTCTCACGGAGCAGATTTGAGAGTCGGTCCTGCACTGCAAAAAACGAAAATTTTAGGACTCAACGCGAGTAACTTGGTTACCCTTACCGGGCGTGCAGATTTTTGCGAGGATTCCGAATCTGGTCTCGGATCCAAAATTAAAGCAACATAGCCTGAACACTAGGACATCGCCCTTTTCGACACTTTAAGCCAATCCAGCTGTAGCTCTGCTGGTTGAAAAATAGGCCTGATTGTTG
>JAAERL010000909.1 GCA_024230435.1 Desulfobacteraceae bacterium | reverse complement strand
TCAGCTGTTTCCCCTTGAAGACAGCCATTGAATTACCATCAGCATCTTTGGCTGCAATGGCATGGTTTTTATCACCCCTAAACCGACGATAATTGTGACGCCAGTGCATGGCAATTCCATATCTTATGATATCCTCGCACTTCTTGTGACCAATGAGATCCTCCTGGCGGTCAGCTTTGGAATAATCATGCCCTGGATTTGTCAGGGCAATTGTTGGTTCAAGTTTGCCATGGCGATATAGCACCTCAATCAAGCCTTTGTAGCCACATGTGCCGTCAGGCGTCTGGGGCAATGTTGGGCCTATCTCACCAATGCTGGTGACCTCCTCCATTTTATTGGCCTTAATGAAGGCCTTTGTTGTGTCTAACATCTGTCGGCTAAGAAATAGACAGGAGCGGAGTAAGATGCAGAGGTTCAATTGGGAAATATGGGAAGTGTTTCATTCTCAGAAAACAATAACACTCACATATTATTCAAGTGAAGTAATACAAGAGTGTCCCCCCCTCTTCAAAGCAGTTAATTTATTGATATTCCAAAGTCAAAATAAAATTTTGCAAGGGATTCCCCCCTTCATGCGAAAATATTTATTTGGCGCTTTGAGTCTTCGCCCGACTATTTCCACCCCTCTCCCCAAGACCTTCAGATTTCAAAAGTCAAACAAATGAATGTGGAATTGCCTGGTAACAAGAAAACATGCAACGGAAATATGTGAGACAAGGTATCGTCCAAGAATGTGAGAGGGGGAATGACAAATGTCTGAGGGTTGGTGTTTTTGGGCAAATTGCCCATCCCTCACAGCATGAACATCACATGTAGATGTTTACTCAAGAAAAAAACATGCCGAAAGCCAATGATCCTGCCCCGCACGGCCATATTCAGTAATATAGGATTTTGGGCGGCAGTGAGCTCCCTCTGGGGGGTGTTGTCCGTTAATCCTTTTTCTGGCCCTCCTAGCTCAAAACGCGGACCATAGCAGGCAAGAGAATAATATTCTGATGCCAATCGACACCTGGTTCGCCTCCTGGGATTGAAAACCTGCGACGGGGCGTCCATTGCCGTCGGTGGAGGTAAATCGGCCGCTGAGAAACCATCATGGGGGGTTTCATCCGATAATCCTTTTTCTGACCCTTCTAGCCCAAAACGCGGACCATGGCAGGCAAGAGCACAAAATTCTGATGCCAATTGACACCTGGTTTGCCTCTTGCGATTGAAAACCTGCGACGGGGCGTCCATTGGCGTCGGTGGAGGTAAATCGGCCGCTGAGAGCACATTCTGGGGGGTTTCATCCGATAATCCTTTTTCTGACCCTTCTAGCCCAAAACGCGGACCATGGCAGGCAAGTGCACAAAATTCTGATGCCAATTGACACCTGGTTTGCCTCCTGGGATCGAAAACCCGCGGCAGGGCAGCCATTTGCGGCGGGGAAGGAGAACACCATGATGTTACCTGATTAGGTATTTGTGTTTGTGGCTCTCTCGCGCGCGAGCGGTCAACGCACGGCCTACGTAGGGGTAATCATTAGATTCTACGCAAAATTCTAATGGATTTAAAAAAATGAGGTCCAAACTCAATCGTGGGCCAAAGATATGGAAATTTTGGTGCAAGAACTCCCCAGGTAGAGCGTTTTGGGGTTGTGTTGTGGTAGTTTCCGAATAAAAAAGTTTTCCCATTAGCCCCAAACAATGCAGCTCAGTGAATTGCTTGGTTTCAAGGGAGACTATGTAGATACTTCAGAACAGTTGAAAACCAAAGAACATGCCCCCTGGCTTTTGTGACCCCCTCTTTAAAGTCGTATTTTACAACTTAATAGCCACAACTTTAAAGTCGTATTTTACAACTTTATACAGCTACAACTTTAAAGTCGTATTTTACAACTTAACAAACAACAACTTTAAAGTTTTTACTCATTCGTATTTGACAACTTTATTTGACTACAACTTTAAAATTTCTAAAAAGTTGTAGCTAAAAACTTTAAACAACTTTAAAGCGGCTTTAAAGTTGTAGCACTACTCAGGGAAAATTTTTAAAGTTGTG
>JAAERL010000908.1 GCA_024230435.1 Desulfobacteraceae bacterium | reverse complement strand
GTGATATTCCATGAGCAAAGTTATAGCACCTCTGTAGAGATTGTACCAGTTCCTACGTATAAAACAGTCAACAACAAAAAAATCAACCGTCAAAATGAAGGGGTTCCAAGTACTTTTTTATGACCCTACTTTGTGCAAGTTTCTAACAACCTATAGATGAGAATAGAACTTGCAGAATAATGTCTAGATTCATATTTAAATTGGTCATATTTGGGGCCAATGCCCCTTATTGTCAATGTTAATCTTCATTCGCCATTAGATTAGTGTAATCATTGTTCGGTTTTCGGGTCGTCATCATTCTCTATGTTAATGGAATTTTACCTTGCCTTTTGAAAGCACATAACTGGTGACCAGGCTGTTACTTCACCTTGGTCAGTGGCATACAGTCAGTGGTTGGAGGCTGGCGCTCAGGTGGGGTCAAAAATCACGATTATTTCAAAACACTATTTGTGGTTTGTGGTCTATCCGTTCCGGCGATCGAAGTTGATGGACATACTTTATACAACAAACTCATATGTCTGTACAGTCATATATTATGGCCTATGATAGTTCTAAAAAAACAGCAATAAGCACCAGATACAAAGCATCAGCTACATAGGAATCCTACATAAGCATGAGCTAGGGGTCCGGATTATTTACCATAACTCACGGTCTGTTTTCGTTTGTACTTATGGGTAAGCTAGAGCAGCGCGTTGACTTTTCGAGTTTGATGAGCTTTTTTGCTGCTTAACCTTAACCACAGGTTCAATTTCTTAGGGATACAAAAAAATTATATATAAACTCAAAATTTTTATTACTTTTTACTTGCCTTTC
>JAAERL010000907.1 GCA_024230435.1 Desulfobacteraceae bacterium | reverse complement strand
GGCCGTTTTACTTAGTGATTTTAACTAGTAAAAATATGAAAAATCACCCTGGAACAATTGAAGGCATCTCCATGAGGAATAAGTATAATTAGGTCAACCAAGGAATAATTATATTTGGCTAGTGTTGAGTTTTGCATTCCCAATCGCTTTTTTTGTCGACTGTTTATTATTGGTCATTATGGTGGGATGTGCTGACATTGTTGTAAGCTACTTTTGTGCGTGAGAGCCGCTGGAACAATTATTTGCAGGAGCAATTTTTTTGCGCGGTAGCTTGCATGCATGCCGAAGTTGTGTGTTGTGTGGCGGGAGATATTGGCTAGAATAGCCGAAAATCAAGACACCTAACTTTTGCTAGTACGTATGGTACAGGCAGACCAGAAGTACGTCAGTTTCGCCTTGGTTGAACTCCTCAAGCCACCGACCATCGACCAACGAACCCATCCATGCACGCGTTTGCGTTTGCTATCCTTCCTCTCTGGTTACTTTTCAACACACTAAGTCATCTAAATGTGAGTTTGAAAATGAATATAGTAGTGCATTGTCGATGGGGCATCGGTGTCTTATGCGGTCGCTTGTGCATGAGAGGCAGAGAGATGATACACAAGATGTGGACGTATTTTTGACGATGAGAAATGCCACTGCACGACAGATTATTTTTGAAGAACATATTACATGCGCTTTTTATCGGACGAGCCTCTAACCTCTTTCCTTTTGACCTCTCTTTCCTCAATAATAGATATACACAATTTCAAAATGAAGAACTGCCAAATCCTCGTCCTCGCTGCCATCGTTGCATGCGCTTCCGCCTTCGCCCCTGTCTCACAGACTGCCCGCCCCGCTGCCAAGCCATTGGCTGCCCTCCCCAAGGAGAGTGAGGC
>JAAERL010000906.1 GCA_024230435.1 Desulfobacteraceae bacterium | reverse complement strand
GTAAGCAGGTGCGGGATTTTCTTTGGAAACTTTTACTATATCAGGTTTAAATCTCGCTATTTTGGATTTTGAAAACTCAGGAAAAGTTAAATCCATTATACCTACATTTGTAGTCTTAAATGTCCCATTAGAGGTGCGCCGTTTTTGTGGTGCGTATCTTTCTTTATAGGGGATTACAACCTTGGATCCTTCATGGACGAAGAGTAAATCTCCATCAGATCCTGAATCTAGCAAAACTCTTAAGACCTTTTTGTTGTTGTTTAGTTTTGCTGTTTTTATTTGATTGGACAATTGCTACGCAAGTTGTAACAATGCCGTCGCCTTTGACTACTGTGTTTTTAAACACGTGGTTTAAAACTACATTTGAATTATCTACGATTTTAATCGGCGAAGTGCTTTTATAAACGCTAAAGTTTTCACTTAATTTTACTGTAGGAGTATTATTACTAGATATTTTCCTCTTTTTACTACGAGTAACGTCTGTCTGTGCACTAAGATCGCAGGACCCAATTCCCTATTCGGAATCACTGCTATCACTATCAGAGGATTCGTAGTTCCTCTTCTTACCCTTCTTATTTTTGCGAAGCTGCTTTTCTAGCTTCTTCGTGCGCTTCTCCATGTGAGCATAATTCTTTTTCAAAGTTTTGAATTCTCGCTCACGTTGAGATTCAGAGGAGTTCTTGTTGAACTTGTGACGCTTGTCCATACCTTTTTCGGTCCAACGACGACACTCCTCAGTGTCATGGGTAAACTTGTACTGGGGACTCCATTTGGTACAGCGGTCACACTTGTGGTTTCCACCGGAATCACCCTTGCCATGCTTGCTGTTGTCATGCTTTGGCTTCTTCCTAGGGATCTTGTCCTTGTCACTTTTCATTTTATTATGAGGGGGGTTACCATTAGCCTTCTTGACTTGGTCCAAAAGAGATTGTGTCTTGCCAAACTGGGGCTCGAGGAGCTCCAGATTATCAGACAATTCAGACACATCTTGGGGAAAGTGACGTGCCCCCTGATTCGCCCAGTATGCAGTCGCAAGACCAAATGGGACGGCCTTGAGGATCAACATACACATCTCAATCTCGTCGAAAGGGACGTTGTTCCTTTTTAGGGCAGCGGGGCTGTCCTCGACATCCTTGAGACAGGGGAGAAGTTCGATGTAGCCATTCATCTCGACTAAGCGAGCAATGAAGACCTTAACTTTGACCCCTTTTCTAGGCATCTTGATTTGGGTCTGCATGTAGTGACGCTGGCGCTCTGCTGCACCAGGTCCCGTTTTTGTCACGAGCCATGCTCGATGACATGCAACCATCGCTGGGAAAGTTTTCCCGCGAATACCGGACTTAGGAATTCCATCCTTGCCGAT
>JAAERL010000905.1 GCA_024230435.1 Desulfobacteraceae bacterium | reverse complement strand
TGCACCATGATGAACATGATGTTTGTATCGTCGTAGCGGCAGGCCGCTGACAGCGGCTATGAGCATGGAGCTGGACGCTCCCTGCACCTTTATTACTCGTTTCGCCTCTGGCGCAAACAGCTATTTTATCTTCTCCTTTTGTTTTGATCCACCTTATTCAGGCAGCATTGACGCTTATTGAATGGAGGTTCAAAAGGAATTCCAAATTTTAACCCCAAGCTCTGACATCATGGATTATCTAGTGGTTGCCCCATTTTCTCTGGGCCACCAGGCTGAATTGCCTGACAATTAGCCTTAGTTTGATCTGCTTCAATTCGGCGCTAATCCTCAGCGATTATGCCGAGATTCCGCTTCTTCGTTATTTTCCATAGCTATTTTGCCCATTTCCTTGCATTTTTGACTGTTTTCAACTTTTACACTTTATCCGATTCCAAAAGTTGCCCAATTTGCACTGTGACTAGATTCAACAGCAGATGAGCAATGTGAGACAGGTGCAATTTTTAATTAATCGTGCCTTTTCCATTCAACCTTCTCAACTCCTTGAGATTGGCTAGGTCCTTATTGAGAAGGACTAGCTTTTCTCTAGTGTGTCTTTGGCGCCGCGCTGGGCATTCCACCAAAAGACCACGTCAATTTTCCGTCTCATATTTTTTCTCCTCTCTCCATTTTCAGGATGATCATCCTGTATTCATAGTGTCGATCTGGTAGTGAGTCAGATTCAATACCCGATTCCTGCCGTTTTTCCATTTTACCATAAAAACGGCC
>JAAERL010000904.1 GCA_024230435.1 Desulfobacteraceae bacterium | reverse complement strand
GTCAATTTTTATACCGCCTGACCCGGTTGTGGCCGGACCTGTAACGCTATGAGAACATCTTTTGCAACCATGACTGTCATCTGGGCAATGGGCCCTATCACCTTTACGTGCTGCTGCAGGCATATATTCGCTCCTTTGCAAGGATGAGTTAACATTCGTAATGTGAATTTCAAGCTCAACTCGATAAGCGATACTGAGCTAATCAATTTTTTAGTAATGGATCTTTTCTGGATCGTTCAAAATACGCTGATATCTATTCAGCTTATTTTAGAAGAGGTCTGTTTAGTACATATGGGCTCAAAATGCAATAAAAACATGCTGGTAGGTAGTGGTTGGCTTACTGTGGACCTGCCGGGAATGCGGGGAATAAAAGACTGGCAGCAAATCATCCAATGCATCTGATAATGATATTGATGATAGGGTACATAAGAGGTAGTCTGCTATAATGTGCTATCTGCCTGTTAATTGTTGAGCTAATCAGATCCAAACATCATTCCCAGCAGTGAGCTCACCTCCAGCATCACCAGTATTGATAACGCCACGGGGTTCAATAATCATGATTTTACTCTCATGCTGAGCAACAGGTTTGTGCTCAATACCCTTTGGAACTATGAACATTTCGCCAGGCTTTAGTTCAACACGGCCATCACGAAATTCAATAATAAGTTTGCCGTCTATAACGATAAAGACTTCGTCAGTATCTGAGTGTTCGTGCCATACGAATTCTCCCTGGACTTTCACAAGCTTGAACTGATAGTCGTTCATCTCAGCAATAATGCGAGGAGACCAGTAATCCGAGAACTTATCGAACTTGTTGTTGATATTGATTTGTTGGTATTTTGTCATTTGGCATCATTCCTGTCAGCTAACGATTATGGAATTATGTTTGCCGTATGCTGGCCAAAAGGTCGATTATAAACCATTATTTTTTTCTCGTTCATAGTCTCGATATTTAATCAGCGACAGCCAACCTAAAAAGCCTATCAATATATGAATGATTGGCAATAGCAATATTGCTTCCTTGGTCCAAGCGATACTTTTCCAGCAAAATAGAAAGAAACCGAATCCCAGCACTAAACCGGATGTAAATCCAATTTTTGCGGCTGCAATAAATTGTCCTGATTCATAGCTCGCTATAACTCTATTCAAATTTGGATTGAACAGTGTAAAAAGCTTAAAAACAGAGAGGGAAGCCCACGCCATTATATAGACAGACATACGAAAATACGGATTATAGAAAAAGCTTTTCTTGTTGTTTTTTATATTTTCAGGCTTCATTTCTACAAAATCCATATATCCTCAATATTGTACAAAATTTTTAAGCTACAGCAACGTGCGGCATATGAGCGGCTTTTATGCTTGAGTTTGCCTCTCATCAGCAAAACGCTTACCAAAAATTAGAAATATAAGTGCGCCAACGAGGGGAAAAAACAGAATCACCATTACCCATAAAACTGTTGCTGTTGCAGAAAGCCGCCATTTGTATAGTAAAAAAAAAGAAATGATTATTCCACTAAACCAAACGACAAGTATTCCAAAGTTTATAAATCTGGCTATATCAGTTGCTGTCCATTCTAATTCGTGTTCCAAAACCGAAGTCCTTTCGATATGGCGTTCAAATCGAGAAATAAAAGCAAACCGGGAAGGTGCCAATTTCTTAAAATAGCCGTCTACACAAGGTTTAAGATGAAACTGTTTGCACTTGTTTCTTAAGTGACATTAGCCGCTTAATTTTTTTTCGTTTTAACCATACTCGGACACAAGATCCCAGCATTACACTTCCAGCAGATAGTATTATCAAAACAATCATTTTTATAGGCGAATCAGCAGTTAGTACAAAAGTCAAACCATAAAGTGATTCAATTGCAGCTAAAATTGCAGCGTATTTATATTCAGAATAATTGACTATCCGTGCACAAAGATATCCTCCCAAAACAGAAATCATACATCCTACTAAATTTAGGATAGCTGAATAAGTAGGGTGAGAATCAATTGTATTAAGGGCGGTCATTATTTGATCAACTTGCAAGCCATTTGCCGCCATCACAATAGCATAACCGATTGCAAAAATTATCCCTATCAAAAAAGAGCCACCGACATCTACAATAAAGCCTACAAATATTGCCAGAAATCTTGATCCTTTTTTGTTAATTGCATGTTGTTGCAATGGACCTTCATTATTCATGTTCATTTTCCCCATCAACTCATATTATTCCCAAGACAGCCGTTACCATTATCATCTGTGCCGTCTTTCGGCAAGCCCTTTGATTTTCGGGTCAATTTGATTGCTCACTTGTCTTCACCCCCGCTAACCCAAAAACCTGCCCCCCATCACCGGCGCACCAACACAGATCTTCCCGATCCAAAACAAAAACAACGATCCAAAAAGGCCGGTTAATCTTCTTCTTAGATCGCCGTTATTTATTGTTTCGTGCGGCCTTTTGCCGGCTTGATGGATCGTTAAGTCGGCCTACGCCGCTCAAAGAGACGGGATTAATTTATGCTCACTATCACTGAAGGGACAGCTTAAGGCGATTGACGAAAAAAAATATACCATCTTATTTGACACAAACCGCTTAAAACTCCTGCCATTCAACAGCCTTGAAATATTTCATTAAATCTGATTTAATCCGTGCGCTGTCTTAAGGGCTTGGCCGCAATATTAATATCTGGTCTGCCCTTGGATTGAACGTTCCACAATGCTCAAAGGCTAATTATTATCGTTCCATTAGTTTTATTTTTAACCTGGATCCTGCTGGAGATGCGGCGGCAATTCACGGGAATTGTTATCTGCACACGAAATTGTTTCAGAGGATTTTTTTGTTTTTTTCAATTCAAGGAGAACTCATGATCAACAAAAAGAAAATGTTTGTTTGTATTGGTCTCGTATTGATTTTAACTTTTACTATAACTTCTGTTTGCTCAGCTAAACGGCGTTATCTATCTATTGCCTCCGGTTGGGTCACAGGCGCTTATTATCCGTTTGCCGGTGCTGTTTCCAAAGTCGCCTGGAAGCATTTAAAAGAAAAAAACATTAAGATTACTGCTGAATCCTCAGGTGCATCTGTTGCCAATGCTAAACTGATCGGTAAAGGTGATACTGATTTTGCCATTATGCAAAACGATATTGCCTATTATGCTCATAACGGACAGCTAATGTTCAAAAAGCCATATAAAAAATTGCTAGGCTGCATGACACTTTATCCTGAAACTGTACAGATTGTCGCGCGAAAAGCCGCAAATATAAACTCTGTGGCCGACCTTAAAGGAAAAAGAGTTTCAATAGGCCCATTGGGAGGAGGAAGCTCAGAAAATGCAAAACAAATCCTTGCAGCCTGGGGATTGTCAGCCGATGATTTAAAAATTCAGCAGCTCAAGGCCAGCCAGGCATCCGATTATATGAAGGACGGCCGTCTGGATGCTTATTTTAATACAGTTGCAGCTCCTTCAGCCCATATAATAGATACTCACATTTTAGTACCCGCGCATATCGTTCCTGTCTCCGGTCCCAACGCAGAAAAACTGATTAAAAAATATCCTTTCTACGCCCGCGAAGTCATCCCTGCCGGTATTTATAAAGGAGCAACCCATCCCGTCGAGACCGTTTCAGTCATGGCAATGATGGCCGTTACGGCTGATCTGGAGGAAGATGTTGTCTACTCCGTTTTAAAGGCCGTTTATGATGATCTGGACCAGGTAAAAAAAGCACATGCTAAGTTCAGTGATATGGATGTCTCCAAAGGATTGTCAGGTATGAGTATTCCGCTTCATCCGGGAGCTGAACGTTACTACAAAGAAGCGGGAATTATAAAATAACCTTATCACAATACAGCATTTTTTTTGTTTTCGGACGGACGCAGACTTAGACAGCGTCCGTCTTTGCAAAGGCAGGTGTTGTTTAAAAACAAGGGCTTAAGGTCCCCGGAAAAAATGTTTTTTCCATGGCCCTGAGAAACAACGCTCAGGGGCGCCAGGATACTATTTTCAAAAATGGGGCTCGAGATAGTGTTCATCCACAAATAGGCCAATTGGCCATTTACGGCTGGACACGAGATAGCGCACACGGAGGTTTCATGTCACACGTTAGCAAGGAGCAAGAAATTGAAAACAGTTTGCAAATGGCAAAGGATGCAGAAGGAGGCCGCAGGGAGCTTACAGGAAAAATCGGTTTTCTTGTTCAATGGTTTGCAATCGTCATGTCTGTGTTTCAATTATATACTGGTTTTTTCGGTGAACTTTCCGGTTATAAGCAGTTAAGTGTTCATCTGTTTTTTGCGCTGGGATTATGTTTTACCTGTTTTCCGTTTTCAAAAAAATCGTCAACCGGTTCGCTGACAGCTTTTGATTTTTGCCTTGCGCTAATCGGCGGCTTAAGCGCAATATACATGTTTGCCAATTATGAGCACTGGGCCAATGCCCAGGGCGATGCAGCCATATATGATATCATTATCGGGGGCATATTGCTGGCTGTTATTCTGGAAGCCACACGCCGCAGCGTTTCTCCTCTTTTGCCTGTCATCACCCTGCTGTTTCTTTTTTATGCTTATTTAGGCCCTTATATTCCGGGCGAACTTGGTCACAGAGGTTTCCGGGTTTCCCGTATCATCGACCATGTTTTCATGTCCGGAGAAGGTCTCTGGTCAATACCATTGCGTGTATCATCAACATTTATTTTCCTTTTTGTGCTCTTCGGAGCGCTTGTGGATAAAACAGGAGCCGGGGAATATCTAATCAGGCTTTCTTTTGCAACAATGGGGCGTTTTCGAGGAGGACCCGCCAAGGCCGCAGTTGTTGCTTCGGCTGCAATGGGTTCGATTTCAGGCTCTTCCATTGCCAACACTGTAACAACCGGAGCAATGACAATTCCCCTTATGAAAAAGGTGGGCTTTAAGCCTCATTCCGCAGGCGCTGTGGAAGTAGCTGCATCCACAAACGGTCAGCTTATGCCTCCCATTATGGGAGCCGCAGCGTTTATAATGGCAGAGATGATCGGTGTTTCATACTTCGAAGTAATTAAAGCGGCGTTTATTCCAGCCGTTTTGTCTTATACCGCTATATTTTCAATCGTTCATATTGAAGCGATAAAACATGGTATCGAAAGACTGTCGAAAGAGGAAACACCGCTTCTGATAAACACTCTGCTTTCAGGAACTCATTTTCTCATTCCTTTTATTGTACTGGTGATATTATTACTGGTATTTTTTTTAACTCCCGCCACTTCAGTTTCATGGGCTATTCTGGCAGGGGCCGCTGTTGCTATGGGAAACAACATAATAAGAAAAAGAAAATACGAACGAGCCCTAAAAGAAAAAACAGATCATCATGATCCGGTCTGGGCTGATTTTACGGAAAAACCAAAAGGTTTTATTATTCGCCAGACGGTAAGAGAACTACTGGAAACACTTGAGACCGGGGCGCGCAATATGGCCGGCGTATCAGCCGCCTGCGCATGCTGCGGTATTATTATCGGTGTTGTTACATTAACAGGCCTTGGACTCAAGATGGCGACATTCATTCCATTTCTTGCTGGAGGCTCTCTGTTTTATACTCTTTTATATTCAGTTTTAGCATGCATTATTCTCGGAATGGGACTGCCAACCACAGCAACCTACATTGTTATGGCTGCAATGACTGCGCCTGCAATTCAGTCGCTCAGTGCTGACTTAAACCTTGGCATCCCTATTATCGCCATTCATCTATTTGTGTTTTACTACGGAATAGTTGCCGATGATACACCACCTGTCGGGCTTTGCGCCTACGCAGCAGCCGGAATCGCCGGCTCAGACCCCATCAGGACGGGCTGGAAATCATTTCGTCTCGATCTTGCGGCATTTACCCTTCCCTTCATGTTCATATACAATCCAAAGCTTTTGATGTACGACACAAATATCCAGGAACTCCTTTATATTATACCTGTTTCTGTAATCGGCATGTATTGCTGGTCCGTTTTTATTCAGGGCTTTTTTCTGGTAAAGACCTATCTTTGGGAGCGATTTGTCTTTTTAATTCTGACCTTTGTTTTTGTCAGTCCTTCCGGCATTTCATTCGGCATGATCCAAATCGGCCAGCATATGGCCAATCTGATTTGCCTTGCTGTTCTCGGGACGTTGTTTATTTGGCAGCGGAACCGCAAAAACAATAACGGAGTTATTCCATACACGGCTCCGGCTTGATGAAAAACAGGGCAGCTTCCTATTCATGGCTTTTGAAAACGTTCTTTTTTGTATGTATTGCGCTTTTATCTGTAATTCCGGTAAGAGTGATGGAAATAACGCTCCCCAAAAAGGACTATAAACTGTATGCACTAATTCGGGTAAAGGCTGGGGACCCGGTTATTTTAAAATATCGTCACTCGGTTGAACTTTCAGAAGTAGAAGGCGTGTTCGCAATCTCTCCCACATACGGATTTATTGCGGTTGAAACCCGCTATGAATCAGCGGGAACCGGCCTGCCGGATGATTTAAGCCAAAGGTCGGTTCAAAAGGACGGTTTTCGTATTGTTGATGAAGAAAATGCGCCAATTGGACAAATCGGATTCTATATTGTAAAAATAAACAGAAGCCGCCTTTTTGTTTCAGGTCTACTGATTCCGATTTCTCATCTCCCACAAGGGACACTGATCCGGATTAAAGCTCATAAGATTCCTCAAATCGTATGGATGCTTAAATCCATCAGGGCTGAAATTAATGATTTCAAACTATGATAGTGCTCCAAATGTAAGGATAAAAAAAATATATTATATTAATATCTTGAGAATATGTTGCTTTTCTCCTAAATCGGTTATTTTTCACCTTAACCGAGGGGGGAAAATGATCTGTCCGGGATGCGGGTCTACTAAAATCAATAAAAATGGATTCACTCATTATAGGAAACAGAACTACAAATGTAAAAAATGTGATCGCCAGTTTGTCAAACAAAATGAAAGGGAACCAATATCTGATGAAAGAGCCGAAATTATCCGAAACTTATTGCTTGAACGCATTTCATTGCGTGGGATTTGCAGGGTAATGGGAGTATCATTGACCTGGTTGCCCGGTTTTTTCCTTAAACAAACAGACAACTTCCCTGATGATTTGGCCATCGTAAAGCCGGAAAAAAGTAAGATTACCCTTGAATTAGATGAAATGTGGAGCTTTGTAGACCATAAAAAAAATAGGCTCATATTGGATTCTGGGGTCTTATTATTTTAAGTATGGTAACCAGTTAAATTTATTGCAAATATTATCTAAGGTAAAAAACTAAGTCCTTAGCCAAAAATTGTAAAAAATCAATCGGTTATATTACATGCTGAGTTTACAAGACCC
>JAAERL010000903.1 GCA_024230435.1 Desulfobacteraceae bacterium | reverse complement strand
GTCAATTTTTCGCGAGGGCCTTCCCCGAGCAGTGGTTTTGATTGTAATTTTTATTACAGCAATGTCACCAATCGATGAAGAATGAAAAGAGATTTCGAATGGTTGTCATATGAATACTTATTGTATTTTGATGACAATTGAATTCGGATGTGAAATTCTAATTCTGGCTGCAGCTGCAAAGCCGGATCCGAGCTGCCGATCACTTTCTAGACCCGTTTTTAGCCTGATCGATTCTCAAATTTGGCTCCAATCAGGCTGATTATATGCCTAATTGATAAATCTTGACAAGAGCTTTCCAAAACGCCACTCATCGTCTTCTTTGGCCGGCTAGTAGAGAAGATACAGCTCATTGTCATTGTCCTGATCTTTTTGAGTGCGCTTGACATATTGTAGCTGAGAAGGTGATGCCGGATGCTTCAAAACTGGTGTCTCCTTAAAGATCAAATTCAACCCCATTTCTGTGGACAAAAATGCATACCTCCTCCAATGGTTTTGTCATGATATTAACAGATCCATATGTTTATTGTCTATCCTTTCTAACAAAGTAGTAGTGATGGCCC
>JAAERL010000902.1 GCA_024230435.1 Desulfobacteraceae bacterium | reverse complement strand
TCTACTATGTACTCTTTTCATTGTATGTGACCATTTTTTTGTTTTTGCGGACATAAGTAGTTACTTCTACTGTAAGCTAAGACTGGGTTCAAATAGCACTCATGAATTTTTTCGCGGAGTTAGACAACGAATGAGGTATCAATGAGATCCATGAATCAACAGGATGAGATTTCTCTGTTTCGTCTGGGACTGTAAGACCAGTGGTTGTGGTGTTATTGGTTATTGGCGACCGTAGGAGAGGGCATTTCACCATGGTTTAGCTCATTTTGAGGATGACTGTCTCGAAAAAAACATTGAACGAAGGAATTAATATATCATTTTGAACCGGCACTCCATCTGTCACATTGAATTTCTAAAACTGACTGTGTCGTTTCGCTCCTTATTGCCGCATCTTAGATCTCCACTGATTCCTTCAAATGCTTCAAATGCATAAAAATCGGGGGACCACTTTTCATAGATAGTCAGAGTTACAAAATGTTCAGATTTTTACTGTCTCATAGTAATGGTTCTTAGCTAGGTACAAGACGGTAAAAGAGGCAGAAAAATATTCCCACACGAGAACATGTTGAAGTGGTCCCCCAGTTTACATGGTGCTTTTTGGGTTGTAACTTCTTGTAACAGTTTAGAGTTTGTTCGCGGTAACACTTTTTTTCACGCCTGTGCGCGCGTGCACGCATGAGCATTCCGCATGCCGAAAATGGAAAATGCCATTTTCTATTTTTCACAACCGCCAGCCAAACAAAAACCATGATGAAAACAGCCGGCACTACTAGCAGCTGTCCCTATGCTTCTGCTCTCTCGGACGATGAAGACGGCAGCCACAGTAACGATGCAACACATTATCGCCCGACGTCAGAGGCTCTTGCTCTTGCTCGCTCAAAATGCCCTG
>JAAERL010000901.1 GCA_024230435.1 Desulfobacteraceae bacterium | reverse complement strand
GTAGAGCAGTGCCGAGTGCCGAAATTCGCCCTAAAAAATCGGACGATTCGTCAGTGACGAACACCCAAAACCCTATTTAGTTTTTAGTTTGTTTTGGTTGAAGCGAAGTTGAAGACGGAAATTACAGGTAGATAACTTTATTAGTACAAACCTAAACTATCTCATAAGTAAAGCAATCTCATCATCATCATCATATAAAAATGCGGCGTGGCGTCGTGCCCACACTGTAGGGACGTGTGTCAGCCAAAATTGTCCTGCTTTTTGCCCCAAATTTGGCGAGTGAGTTAGGTTCCATCACGCCACGTGGAGGCAAAAAATTTGGCCAAATTTGGCGGTCGCCAGTTAAACGTCTCCTTTCTCTTTTTACTGCACTTTTGGTTGAATCAAAATCAGATATTGTGTTGTTGTGTTGAGCTTCAGCTGCTGGATAATACTTAGGTAGGCTGCTCATAATATGATTATGAGCTGCTGATAGATTGGTCATCAGGCTGCTGGTGAAAACGTATTACTTAGTGATAATTAAGCAATTTCAATGAGTCAAAGTGTTGGGAAGGAAAAATACGTACGTAGCAAAAAATACGCTGCGTAGCAGCTAGCACGTGACGGAGCCGCGCGAAGCGCGGCTAGTACTATGTAAAGCACTTTGAATAGGCCTTTCGTTATAAGGGGGGAGATTCCCCGATTTGAGGGGGATTCCCCCGCTTCTGGAG
>JAAERL010000900.1 GCA_024230435.1 Desulfobacteraceae bacterium | reverse complement strand
GCCAGAGGCGCTCGTCCGCACATATCTGCAAGCCAGTCTCCTCCAGCTCTTCCGCCGATTCACAGCAAACTCAAGAAGATCAGACCTATTGCAACACCATATTTTTTTCGCAACGTCATTTCTTGCCGTCGCCTTTATCCACGAATCAAACCAAGCAAGCTTCGCTCGAGACAGCCTTTATTTCAGTTATTTTTTTTGACATCGCAACCCAAGCATCTCTCCAGGTAATTTACCTTCGATGGTACCTACGGCGATGATATATCCCGCAGTTCGCTCGGATTATGCACAAATCGCACGGTAACCTTCCATCTCAAAATCGCTAGGGATATTATGGATTATTGTCATTTCGAAATTTCGGCATTCACAAAAAGCAAATACGCTGCATTTCGCGAGGGAGTGTGAGAAATCTACATCATGCAAAAACCAACAACTGTTCACGAGGGAGTGTGAGGAAACAGGAAGTTCCTTCAAAGTTTCACCAAAATTTCTTTGAAATTTCCAACAGAAGTTTCTCTGCAAAATAAACAGCTTTGATTTTAAAATCTCTCTCTAGATT
>JAAERL010000899.1 GCA_024230435.1 Desulfobacteraceae bacterium | reverse complement strand
TCATGCCTTAGGTTATCCAAGGAGAGACCACTTTTGAAGGACTTCAGATTTTGAGCTGAAGCTCTTCAGAGTGTGGTGCCTGCAGAGGGTCTCCTGGATTTATTGGGTAGGTTTTGACACTCCGGATACAAGCTGTGGACTTGGAGGTTTAATGTGCCTCATGAGCGCTTGTTACATTTTAAAGAGGAGGGAATGGACGTCTACAAAAAGGATTACGGGCATGCTTTGAAAGGGGCCACTCGTTGAAAAAAAATAGATTGACTGGTCAACGGTGGTCTGTGATGATTTCTGCTCAGATCACAACGTGGGGTCCAAGAGGTCATTGTCTCGGCCGCTGATCCTCCTGTGGCAAAGGATCTGCGGTAGTCTATCCTAGATGTACTTACTGTATGTTGCAAAATAAATAGCAAATTTAACACCCGCGGAATTTTTTCTCAGCCCCTCGATGGAATCAGACCCCCGTTCTTTTTTTAGACGATGCGCATCAATAAGGGGCACCGTCTAAAAAAGGTCCGGTGGTCTGAGTCCATCGTGCGGCTGAGAAAAAATTGAT
>JAAERL010000898.1 GCA_024230435.1 Desulfobacteraceae bacterium | reverse complement strand
TTTACAGACAACAGAAATTTCAGGGAGTTTTCACCACAAAAACCTTGACCTTTCTTCCCGTCTTGATGGGCGACCAAAAATGAAAACTGGCTAATGTTTCACTGCTTTGATAAAGTCCACTGTAAATTCTAAAATGCAATTCTCCGCTGTTGCTCGCTGTGTCAAAAAATATAAACTTGTATTTTGTAGATTGTACTGGTTGTGTTGACAAGATGGAGGGTTAACAGCAGAAGGACAATATTTGAAATTGATTACTTGGACATGGCAGACTGAAGAGATTTTCTCTGAGATCAAAGAAAGAATGATATCGAACGGCCTCTGGGCCCCAGTTTGACCCTATTTTTTACCCTAACTTTGGAGCGTACTGGTGCTATGGAAAAAGGAAAAGTTGATGATAGTTGTGCATTTAATTAGCTCTAATCTAACACACAAATGACTTAAATCTGAGATGGTGTCCCATAACTGTGACCGGATGCATAGTTTGCGATACACCAATCACAAGCACCAAATACACCAGATATCTGAAGGGCTTATGGAAAATTTGTTTAATACATGTTACTATATCAATTTTTAGCCCTGAT
>JAAERL010000897.1 GCA_024230435.1 Desulfobacteraceae bacterium | reverse complement strand
TTTTACCCGTGTTTACTGCAGCGATCGCATCTATTATTAACGGTAAAGTATCAACACGGCTCCTTTCATCCAACCGACAAAATAACCTTCATTTCCACCAGCAAATCCACCCTGATGGCCCATCCAAAGATGCCATCAAGAAAGCCTTCACATCAACCGTCGTCCATCCTGCCGGCCGCTCTCATATCAGCTCAATTGCCTGCCCTGAAGGTGGTAAAGTTTCGTTTACAGACTTGACCATCTGCTTCCACGGTCAGAGTAACCTCAAAAGCTCCTTAGCGCCACGGAAAGGACGTTTCCCTGAAGATTTCTCAGTACGAACTTACCTTGATTCGTACATGGATTCTGCACCACACTAACAGACCAATTTTCACCCTATGCCATTCCTCTTGACATAGGGTGTTTTTTTCATTGCCGGCTGCGTCAGCCACCCAGCATGACTTCGTCATGCTGGCTGCCTTCCTAGCAGCCAACAATGAAAAAAAGAGATTTTTTTCGCTCTCTTTTATCGCCTCGTTTTTGCGCCAATATTTCACGTTCAAAACTTGCGCGTACTTGTCTGTTCACACTAGCCGTTGTCATTGCAACGACTATTTTCCAATAACACACATGTGCAACCTCGGTACCTAAGCCCGTTTACGTTACAACTTTGGCGACCAGCCCTATTGTACCAAACGGCGATCAATTTTATACTTCTAGCTGATGATGTGAAAACGAAACAGTCACTCTTGTCTCACTGTTCTAGTATCTAAAATTAAAAATAAGATCTAATTGGAAAACAAGCTGTTACTATTAACACCATTACACCACATCAAGTTATCACTTCAGACGAAATACACTATAAAATTTCACCAGCCATGCCATCTACAAGCACCTCTACGCCAAGTAAGAAGCGCAAGACCGATTCATCTACACTGAGCCCTCGCGATAAGGACCAGGTATCAAGATTTCTCGATCGCGTTGCACAAGCAGCAGATACACCGAATGAGGCACGTTCCAAAAATCTTGGAAAGTTTAAGCAAGACACTGCTAAATCGTACCCTCCCATTCTCGCCGCTAAGACCTTTTTTGCCGAAGCCTGTTGTATGCTCCTACCAGACCTTAATGAAGATCAGTCGAAACTCGAAGGAGATAAATTCTCCAACCTACTCCGTTCCCTCCGTAAAGCCCAGGCCAAGGTGGAAAAACTACAAGTTGAAAGCGAGGCTAACGCGCCCAGGCCGTTACGCATCAAGCCGTTCATTAGTTGCTCCTCAGAACTCACTGAGACCAAAGAATTCAAGGATATCTTGAGGACTGAACTCCTTTTACAAGGAAAATATAAGAGTGACATGTCCAAGCTATTGCTTCAAGTAGGGGAAATGGAATGCAAGGCAGCCACCCATAAGCTGCTAGACTTCCTTACTAGCCTTACACGGAAGTTGACATCGTATGTGTACCTAACTCGTTACAAGGAAGAATATGAGGCTTCTCCCGACGACCCAGAATACGATGCTATCGCCCTCTGTGCCTTCACGCGCGCCATCTCAATCATTAAAGACCAAGCCACTACTATCCAATACAAGAGATACTGGTTTGGGCTTAATTTGCAAGACATTAAATCAAAATATACCATCGATAGCGGAAGGTATGTTGAAGTATGCAACGAATTGGATGTGACCAGTACGCGGGCCACTATCACCAAAACAGTTGAATCGCTCATTGGTAAAATTATCGTCGGATCCATCGATACGGAGATACTTGCCAAGAGTTTTTTGGAGAAAAAAGAGGAAATCAAGTTGATTTTTGCGGAAGCCGCAGCAGACGAAGCTGCGCAAGAAACAATCATTGAACTAGATAAGGACGGGCCGACCAGTGTCTCTCAGCAGACGATCTCAAAAGCCCAGATAGCAACCCTCACAAAAGCTATTAAACGTGATCTTCTCTCAGACGGATACACGTTAGTAAAAGAGGATGGAGGGGCAAGCATGACAAGCGCCTCCGAAAAAAAGAAAAAACGTCTATCGAAGAAGAAAAAAGCAGAAAAATTAGAAAGAGCCGCCAAAGCAGCCAAAGCCAAAGCCAAAGCCGCCAGAGCCAAAGCAAAGGCAAAAGCCAAGAAGAACAGCAGCAGCAACAGCACTATCACCAGCAACAGCAGCAGCAAGCGCAACAGCTACAGCCAAAGCAAGTCAAGTGGAACCGACGACAGTGTCAGCGTTGGAAGCGGAAGAAGCTCTCAATCGAGCAGCAAAAAAACAGTGTCTTGGAAATAGAATGGGATCAACGATGCAAGCAAAGAACGGAATCTCTCATGACGAAGATAATCGGTAAAATAACCTCAGTATATGGTTTTTACCCTAATCTTCGTCGCTCCGCTCGTTATAACGCTGCAGAAATCCTCTCAAATACACCAATGTCATTATTACTCACCCGCCCCGCCAATGCCGCATACCACAATCTCTGTCGCACATCTACTGTTTTGCCACCTAACCTTCGTTCGCTATTAGGTTTGGGGCTTAACTTTTGTGTTAAACCATCAACTACATCTTCTCTCTCTCCCGAATTTTTTGAACGCTTCTGTGATGAATATCATAGAAAAATCTTCTTTGCAGCCAACCCTGACACAGAATGGATTAAAGAACCATTCTGGCTCAAGTCTGGCTGGGAAGTTCCGCTCCCTATTAACGAACCTCGATTTGATCACCGCCTCCGTTCATTTGAGCTCCACCTTCGCCGTCTTTTTAAGAAACGAAAGGTCGCTAGTAACTTGCTACCAAGCCAATCATCTGCTTTAAATTGGCTTCTCCATCACCCTGACATTTTTGTTTGTAATACGGATAAGAACCTTGGGCCAGCGGTGTTGGAAGTTGATACTTATGTTAATTTTGCATTGAAGGACCACCTGAGTGATCCTTTAACATACAAAAGTCTCTCCAGTACTGAAATTTCATCTAAAAAGATAGCCATCTGGACTGATATCAATAATTTCCTGTCTGTCCATGGCGAGTATTTTTCAAAACACAGCAAGACCGATGGCTGTGCTACATCCTTTATCCGTGAACACACTAAGGACAACATAGCCTACATGTATCTCATGCCGAAGATACACAAACCGCCGCCGCTTAAAACCCGTGCCATTATTTTGTACAGTGGCTCTATCTGTTATGGGCTTGCGGTTTGGATCGATATCCAACTTAAAAAAATCATCCCACATTTACCCTACATAGCCAAAAGTTCTCGCGAGGTAGTGGCCGAAGTCACTGCGAAAACTTGGAATCCTCGATCACGTTTGTTCACGTGCGATGCGAAAAGCATGTATAATAATATACATTTGAAACATGCTCTCCCCGTCTTAGAAGAATTCCTGTGTGAATCCGAACTCGGTAAAAATATAGTTCAAGCCGCCAGTCTCTCACCGGCAGCGATTCTGCATGCGCTACAAATTGTCATGTCTAATAATGTCTTCCAATTTGGTGATACATTCTGGTTACAAACTGCAGGCACAGCCATGGGTACTCCGCCAGCTCCAAATTATGCCACTATCTACTTCTGCATTTGGGAAATAGCTATTATTTCTAAGTTCCCTGAACTGGCCTACTATCGCCGATATATAGACGATGGTTTTGGGATTTGGTCGCCTTTGGACGGTGCCAACTCTCTCTCTGATAACTCTCG
>JAAERL010000896.1 GCA_024230435.1 Desulfobacteraceae bacterium | reverse complement strand
CCCAACCTTGCACTAATGAACGCTTAGTTCACTATTAAGTAAAAAAATGACTGTATTTGATATGAATTCTACTGCAGAGCATTTTTATGATTGCAAATAGTTAAGAAAAAGGGACTACAAAACAGTTTATGATCTTTCCTCCAAAATAACGCAACATTTTGACCTGCAAAAGTAGATTACTACAATACAGGAGTATGGGCGAATCTGTAAGGATAAAACATGATGAAACAACAAACTTTCCTTCTAATGTGTTGTTCGCGGCCTTGCACTAATGAGCTCATAACCCATTTAAAAAAGTCATGTACCTATCCGTTACAATGGGCCCATGGCTGCCATGCAACGCTAGTAGTCAGTTCGGTGGTCGGCCTGCTTTTTGGGCCCATGGCCGACAAGCAACGCTGACTATAATGTTGATTAGTTCAATCCATTTAAATGGAGTTGCATTTACATTTCATATTTAGCTGAATGGTCCTTATTTTTTGTTCAGCCTGACATACCACCTAGACCCGCATACCGTGGCACATAGACCCGCTTCCAATAAGTGTGTTGGTCCAAAAAATGACCACATACACCCCTTGGTGAATTCTATTTGCCTGGCATGGAAAATGAAGTTTTTCTTGGGTGCCTTTATCTAAAATTAGAAAAAGCACAAATCCAACTGGTTTACCCACCTACTTCTCTTCGTTCAATCCCACTGGAAATGGGACATAACTT
>JAAERL010000895.1 GCA_024230435.1 Desulfobacteraceae bacterium | reverse complement strand
CCTTAGCGATGCCGAGCATGTGTAGGTGAACTTTACCCCTCCCTGACGCAAATTCGACACTCCTTCAGTAGTGCTCAATGCCAAGTGCATCATTGAGGATGGTGCTCATAAAGGACCAAGCTCTCTTCATGAAAAAGTCGTTCAGCCATAGTGGGTACTTTTTGGATGCTTTCTGCATGGCTTTGAAATCATCATTATCCAAAAATTGAGCAGCCATTTCATTTGCGGCATGATGCTCGAACTGAGCCAAATTACCTCTGAGATCACTGCACCAATTCTCTGCACAGGAAAAAGTATTGAAAAAAGTTGGTGGTCCTCGTTCCCTAGAAATGTGATGTTGAATCCAACTCTCGAGTTCTTGTGTCTTTGCCCTCCAGTAATTATCGCTACCCTTTATGTTACGTGTTTGTAGCAAAAAACGCTGTCGGTGAGAGCAAGATGTACTTAGTCCTGATGAGAGCAAAAAAAACAATTTCCAAAAAAGTGCGCCAAGATAGATTTTACACTTTGCTTCCCCTGGTCTATACAGTTGAGAGGCGAAAAAAAGGGACAAAAATAAATTCTAGAAATTTTTACAGTTTGTAAATATTTTTGTGGAGTGTTCACTGTTTCCCAATAATATGAATTACTTTGAGTAGTAAAACCAGACTAACAAAAACTAATGTGAAAATTGGTAGCGTGCCAACAGCTACAAAGCTAAGACCAAGACCAATCTATCAAAAGATACAGATGTATGCAGGAAAAGCAAGGTACCAAGGTACCTATGTATTTGGTTTG
>JAAERL010000894.1 GCA_024230435.1 Desulfobacteraceae bacterium | reverse complement strand
TGTAGTACCTTCCAATTGTTTTTTATTAAGTGCACGTTTTTGTGCCGAGGTTACCAGTGTGCGTACTAATAGTCCTCGTTGTTTGGTGGTTCGTCGAAGGGCAATGCGAGAGAGCAACATCTTGATGATAAGGAATCTATTGATTAGTTATTACACGATAGTGGTTCAATAATTACTTGGTGGATACGATGATATTGGCGCCGATGATATGATGTTATTGCATGAGTTCATCGGCTGTTTGAGTTCGAAGTTTGCTTGTGGATTTTCCATTTTCATTTGGATTTTGGATTCACAAAAAATAAAAAATAGCTTTTTGTCGCCTGTTTTGCATGGCAAACGAACGAACCCTTTTTCGCCGATGACCTCGACAATGAAACTCGGAACCCCACTTCTTGCTGGATACGGCTGGCATATTGAATGAGGAGGAGCTGGCCGTTTAGTAGTTGTTTATACAGCCGCCCAACAATAACATCATAAAATCATGGCCAAGCTTACTGTCCATCCGCTGGCAGCAGCTCATCCTCTCATGCCTCAATCCTCCTCATCGTC
>JAAERL010000893.1 GCA_024230435.1 Desulfobacteraceae bacterium | reverse complement strand
GTGCAAGTTTACAAAATGTTTCAATCCAGTACATTTTTCATGTTGGAGTGAGGGTTTATGCTACCAAAATTCCAATAGGGAAAAGAAGCTCTGCAGCAAATGTGTGAAAAATAAAGCATCAAGGGGGGATGGCATGTGCCGGAGTTGTTTCAAAAAATGGCAAGATGACTCGAAATATAAAGGTTTATGCACAGACTGCCAGGTCCGTCAGGCTGCCCGCTTCAACGGGAGATGCAAACACTGCATTGAAACACGGTGTTATTGAATAGAATTGTTCAAATGTTATTTTGTAACCAATAGTTCAATGTTACTCTGTGACTAATTTCATCATCAAAACACACTCTTCCTCACTTCTGTTATATCATGCCAATGTCCCCTGGTAACCTCCAGGTTCCTTGCTGTTGTTGTTGTTGATGTTGTTGGATACGATAGCTTGACTGGATGCTATACTATATATCTTCTATTACGTTGAATATTTTGATTTATGATTTGATGCTTTGTTTCCTTGTGTAGAAATTTTATGAGAGGATTGGCATGGCATCGTGTCAAACAAAGATCTTTTGCTGTTCGTTCTTGGATTGGGTGCGTGATTGATTGATTTTGCTGACAGGATGCTTCTTTTGATCTTCGCGGAATTTTAGGGTTCTCATTTCCTTTTTACAAACGGAGGTTTTAGGAGATACAATGGCGGGACGGATGAAAAGGCGCGCGCGCGCGCGACAGTCCTTTGCAATGAAAAAATAATACTGTGTGCGTGGGTCGGTGCTCGGTACTTACTTCGTCGCGCGATGAACCGGGAGGTAAAAAAATCCGGAAAAGCTAGGCGCACTGTATTCCACGCGTATTAGCTAATAAAATAAAAATTTATTGACAAAATATTTTTTGACCT
>JAAERL010000892.1 GCA_024230435.1 Desulfobacteraceae bacterium | reverse complement strand
CCTGATACCCACCAAGTCGAGGCTCTATTTCTTGCTTTGTGGTTAAACCATAAGCAGCATGCAAGAACAGCCTCAATAGTTAGTTTCCCAAATTTATCAGCTTTGAGACCATCAATAAAATAACAAAATGGCATCAAAATGTGGTTGGGCAAAGAACATTCATTATTGCATGCTTCTTTAAACCATGTTCCAGAATTAACATCACCAATGAATTCAGATTCTACTTGTTTCTGAAATGGATTATCAGCATTTAATAGAAGGTTTTCCGGAGTGAATAAAGATTTGTTTGAAACCATTCTAATAATTGCCTGGCGAAGAGAAAAAGTTACAACACTGCTTACACGACCAGAAGACAATGCAATAGGTTGGACTATTGGTTTCATGAAAGTTGGATTGTCATATATTTTCAAATTCATATCACGGATGAATGCTTTCCTGTTTGACAGTGAATTTGTCCCACATCTTTGAATAGTCAATTGATGATGTCTAATCCATTCAATTGTCCTATCAAAAAGAATTAGTGGTGCATTTGATGCTTTATGCATATGGAATAGATCCATCAACATTTTTTCAGAGTCATTTAATGTAAGTCGAGCATATTTTTTTGACATTGATATTTGAGTTTGACAAACATCAATTGGATTGTTATTAATATTCTCAATTCTTCCTTCATTTGTTTCAATTACATTATTTTGAATGTCGTTCATATCTATTTGATCATTATTATCATTATTAAAAAATTCCAAATGAGTGCATCTTGACTCGACTGAAGATTGAGATGAATTTTCATCATTATCTTCTGTGATGTGGTTTTCATGTTGATGTTCAGATATAGGAAGACAGTATAATGGGTGATTATTTGAGACTTCATCAATACAGAAAATATCAGAGTCTGTTTGTGTATCATTTTTATCTTGTTGTAAGTTGAATACGGATGAAAATTGGTTGTTTTCAAGTGATGCAATTTGTCTACTGTTTTTCATGTATGCTTTGTAGTCATTGTTCCTGGTTGCAACTTGTTTCATGTTGGCCCTGTTTTTTGTTGTTGTATCGACTAGAGTAAGATTGATTGAATTGTGGATTCCAATACCAGAAGCTTCATTTATATTATAAGTGGAAGACTTGTTACCATCTTTATCAATTGTTGTATTAACAAGTGAAAACTTTGTTGTATCTTGCATTTGACCAGTTGTGACTTGGATTTGATCATACAGAGATTTGCATAATTGCTTTTGATTGATGTGAGTAGCAAGACCATTATCATTAATAGCTACATGACCACATCGTTTGCATGAAAAAGGGTGATGGGTTTTGCAATCTGGATTATTTTGTATATGTGAACGAAAGGTCCGAATTTCAGAGAATGAGTCATTGCAATGAATACATACGAGATTTGTCCTTTTTCTTTTTGTGAATCTAGCATTGTTCTTCCTCCTTTTTTTTGACATCCAGTTGTTGTTCATTGTAATCTGATTGAATAGGTATTTTTTTATGATTTATGTGATTTGTCTCACATAAACGGTACGAAACAAATGTTGTGACTATGAAAATCTGAATTTTAGAAAATCGACAACGGTATTATTTGGAGACTATTTTTAGTCATATTTTTAATCCTTTTTTAATCACGCGTAATCGCCAAAAAAATTTACGTACGATAGAAGGTGTACTGAGTCTACATCTAGTATGAGCTATGTGAGTATCAGTTGAGAGGACAGTTGAGTGAAAATTTCACAATAAAGCTTGAAGGATTATAAAACAATTAGGATTATATATTGTAGGTGAGTTAGATGAATTATCAATTTGTCGTATAGTATCATTATGTTTTTGATCTGGTTAATGCATCAAACTCAGCTTATATTAATCTTGTTGTGTTGTATTTCTATTGAAGTGAAGTACATAATTGATGAACATCGATGAAGAAAACGATTGTGATTTTTTATTTAAAGAAATCGATTTAAATATTGGAGAAGAAAATAACACAGTCATGAGTAGTCTCACTTCAAATTCACAGTCTTCGATCCTAAGTGAAGGTAGATTAAATCATCCCGATGACAATTTAACTTTGGAAGAGAAGAAGAGGAAAATTGAAGAACTGTACAATGATGGGACCTGGTTAGCTAGTGATAAGTATGAAATACAGAAAATTCAAAATATTGTCCGTAAACAGATTTTTAAAAAAATAAAGTTTTGTAAGGGAGAAGGTGTTTCGATGTCAGGTGCAAAAGGAAACAAAAGAAAAAGCACTAACTATACATTGGGTAAAACTCATGAAAGGGCTGATCTAACAGAAAAGAAGGGGTATGTATACGAGGTAATGAGGGAATGTGGAATGGATGAAGAAAGTAAGTCGTTAACCGAAAGAGCAATGTGGTGGAAAACTTATAATGAATTGGTCATATATGAAATAAGACAGAAAAGAGGGAAAGTAATGTACAAAATTAGGGAGTCTTGCGTTGAAGGTGAGCTTTATGTTTTCTTGTTTAAGTTATTTAAACCAATTACTCTCATATAATTTTACTTTCTTTTAGTGCTATTGAAAAATAGGGTAGTAAAATGTGGAGTGGCAAAATTGAAGGCACTGTTAGCCAAAAGAGTGAATGGGAGTAGTAGTGTTGCTAGTAGTAGTACAGGGAGCACTGCGAATAGTAGTACCTCAACTATTGACACAAATACTAGTACAATAAATGAGAATGATGTAGGTGCAGGTATTGAAGTTGGAGATAACAGGGAAAGTATGTTGAAGTTGATAAAATTGGCCATTGGTGATGGTGATGAAGATCATTACAGGAACTTAAGAACACATGAGGACCCAAAACTGTTTGAAGTATTTGTTGATTTTTGTCTTATTCATTTGTTGTCGTGTTTGAATTGGAGATGGCAGTCGTACAGTGATACAGTGAGTAATATGTTCACATCATCTGATGAGGCATTGGCAATGTTATTACTTGAGAATAATGCAGCAGATTTACTTTTGTGTTTTAACAGTGGAGCTAAAGTTTCTAGAAAACAATCGAAACCAAAGTATACAAAAATTAGTCAAAGTACTAATATAAAGTTTCAGGGATGGAGTAGGAAAGGGATCAAGCGGTTTAATGAATTGCTAAAGACAGTAACAGCGAACAGAAAATTAGATGTTTGCAAAGAAAGGGAACATACTGTGCGATTAAAGTATTTGAGAGTGAGTGGTAGGGATATGAATATCAATGTTCAAGATAATTATGAAAATGAAGAGGACAGTGACGATGATGATGAAAGTGATATCGAGGCACATGATGAATTCATGGGTGAGATAACAACTGAAGTACAACTATGATCATTTAGTTGCTTTTATAGATTCGTATAGGAAAATCATAAATTTAATAGGATTAGGCATACGATTAGATTTCAATTAGTTTCTTTTGACTTAGTATTGATTATTGGATTCAAAATGGTTCAAATGTAACGAAAATGGATTCGAAGAATCTATTATAGTTCATGTGAACGGTAATGGTTTTTTGGACCTGATTCTGTTCTAATGATCGATTCCAGTTTTCATGAATAGTGATAGTTTTAATGAAACTATTTTGGTTCTTATGAGTAGTATTGAGTTCTAGGAACAAAAATGGTTTTGGTGAACCGATATGGGTCCTAGTTGGTTTTTTGGGTCCAAAAAACCAAAATGAGTCCTAGTTGTTTTTTTTGGGTCCAAGAAAGAAAAATGGGTCCTAGTTGGTTTTTTGAGTCCTAGAAACCAAAATGGGTCCCAGTTGGTTTTTTGAGTCCTAGAAACCAAAATGGGTCCCAGTTGGTTTTTTGGGTCCCAGGAACCGTATCAGTTTTTTGGGACTCAAAATAGTTTCTTGTGAACTAATCCCCAATTCTGCTTCTGATTCCTGGACCCATAATGGTTTTTTTGGAATGGACAAAAACCATTATGGATCCAAAAAAACTATAATGGATCCATCCATCTTTTAGAAGTTCTTGTCTTACTTGAACTTGCTGCCTATCCATGCTCTCAAACTCTATTGTTAAATATATCTCTTTGAAACTCTCAAACTCTCTCTATGGAATAACTT
>JAAERL010000891.1 GCA_024230435.1 Desulfobacteraceae bacterium | reverse complement strand
TTTGGTGAGTATAAAATATGAGACGGAGAGAAGTATGACTCAAGATAATCTGCTACACACACCTTCAATGGAAGCAAGCTTGGCCTCTAGGCTGCGTTGAAGTGATTTCACCATGGTGACACTTGAGTTATTTATTGGTAGGAACGGTAGTGTTGATTGATTTTTCTTTATTAGGGCGGAGAGATTCATGGGGAACGATGAAGGTTGATTTTTTCGGCATCTTTTTGATCTCGTGGCTGCCTGGGCCGAGGAGGAACCCGACGAAGACAGACAAAGCTGCCGTGACAAAAATGCCCGCTGCCGCGCCGCCGCCGCCACCGTGAAAAGGAGAAAAGCTCCCGCCGGCTCTCTTCTGCCAGCTGCGCCACGCAAAAAATAATGGCTGCAAAAGCCACGCACAGTTCGTTTGCCACGCAAACGGCCACGGCACCTTCCCCAAAGAACAAAGCAATGGAGCGACAAAACACCTGCGGTAGATACAACCACTCAATTCAAATTAGTTTAAAACAGCAAACATGATTTCATCCAAGACCCTCTTTACTTCAGTTTTGATCTTTGTGTCGGC
>JAAERL010000890.1 GCA_024230435.1 Desulfobacteraceae bacterium | reverse complement strand
GCTCTAAAAAGGAGGTTGTTTTGTTGTAAAATGTGGGACTGGTTGTTAAATTTTTAGACATTGGTGTTAAAAAGGATTACTTATGATCGTACTGATCAAAATTGAGTTTGTGATGCCTCCAAGATGTAGCAGATTTGATTGGTGCGATCGTAAGTAATGCTTTTTAACACCAACATCTAAAAATTTAACAACCAGTCCCACATTTTACAACAAAACAATCTCCTTTTTAGAGCAAAACAATTTTGAAATATTTCAACACAAGACTGAATGATTTTTGATACACCCCTTTTTTTTCGGCCATTCCTATGTACGTAACCCTCCATCAGATATCACCACATACTCGGAATAAGCTAACTAGTGTTAGTTTTTGGTTTACATTTGACCTTAAAAAACATTCATTTTCATGTTAGGTTACTACTCTTACCGCAGTCATCTCTCAAAAATTTGGTTTTCACTGCAGTACCAGAAAAATAATGATATTTCATATTTACATTTACTTTATTTTACGTTTCCTTACTCTAAGTCTTCCCAACCAAGGTTTTGGACCCGTAGTGGTGGTTCCCGCCACTGCTACTCGATGCTCACATAAGCACCCAATCATCGCGATCAATCCCCGGACGTTGTGAATTTCCGCGTACTGAAGTGGAGTGTTATTCAATAGATCTTTTTTGAATATGGCATGTTTCCACCTTTTAAATAGCATTGCGAAGGCATCTTCCGGTGCATGTGGATTCATTGACAGCATGTGCAGTGGACTTGCTCTATTGTATTCGTTGAGAAGTGCTGCATTGGAATTACGACCCTCACCCTCATTAAAGTAATCATTTAATTCGTTTGTCGTCACACATGAATCGAAACAAATACGATGGAATGGGTACTCATCCTCCAAATAACGATTCAACCATCTATTGACATTTTGATAGTTACTATTTTCCAGGTTTCTCAATACATATTGTCTTCCCAAACCACCGGTCCTTCTTCTTACTCTACTGGCCAGATATGTTTCCCAAACACCTCTTATATCCTCTCCGTCTCCTCCGTAGGTAATAGCGATTCCAAATCTTCTCGCTGTTTTGGTGTAAATTGCCGAATCTAGCAAATTGGGAAGTTTGTTAGTTGGCAATGCACGTGTCATGGCAATATAACGTAGACACTCATTATCTGCGAAAGCATTTTCCCCTATATGAGTCACTGTTGATGGAATTGAATAACTTCTTATCCTGCAGCAACTAGCAAACGCTGATCTCCCGATGTATGTTAGGGACTTAGAAAACCGTACTGACTTCAAGTTTATACAAGAACTGAAGGCGTAGTCTTCGATTTTTACCACTTTGTCGAACATGGTAATCGATATGAGATTTGAGCAAAAATTCAATATGTCATTTCCGATAATAGTTACGTCTTCGTGAACAAGGACATGTTCGATTGCCATCCTCTCTTCTAGTGTTAGCGTAGCATGGGGTCTTCCTCTGTATATGTAAAGTGTCATTTTCTTAATAACTAGCAATTGAAGTTGTCGTGTCAATTGATGTGTTAATTTTCCTCGATAATTTAATTCTCTTGCATGGATAACGTTATCGTTACTTAATAAAAAAACTCATGTTAGTTTGACTGCCTCAACCAGACTGTATTAGGAATTTAAGCGCAAGTTCTAACATTGATACACCCTAAATAATTTGCAGTCATATCTTGCATAACCCGGCTGCAAACGTTTTTATTATTCATTAGACATTTAGCTGCATTATTCATGCTTTCAATGACGGTTTTATTAGTACAATCATTTCTATTATGGGTGCATTTCAATTTTTGTGTTGGATGCACATTCAATCCTATACCCCTGAATGCGAAGACAACAAAATGCTAGAAACGTTTCCCTTAATTACATTAGCTATTTTATTCTTGCAAATGATCACCAAAAAAAAAAAAATCTAAAATTTTCGTGAAATCCCACCTCAACTGACGAGCATCGCGTATCAAAACACAAATCTATACTCACTGAAAAATAACTCATCTAAAAAATCATCACAACGCACACCGTATCACTTATATTCACTCCGACGTCCGAATTAAGCATTCATTTACCATCAATCACCATCAATTAAACAACTCTGCTCAATCCATAGCGGTAAACTCCATCAACCACTGCTGGGTCAACGTACAATTGTGCGGTGAGTGACCTGTCCTTGGGAGTGTTAACGCCGCTGAGCCTTACGGAGTCGTTTCTTTTTTGGTCGTTCAAGCCTTCCGTCATCGACCAATCTCTG
>JAAERL010000889.1 GCA_024230435.1 Desulfobacteraceae bacterium | reverse complement strand
GTATTCAATCTCACCTTGTCAAAACCTAATTTCTGTAATTTGTCTAAATTCTTTTGTTCAAAATCGTTCAAGGATGATAAAGTTTGGATCAATTCTTCTCGCAGCACATTAATTGGTTGCCCGGTCAGAGTATCAAGATTTGGGTCTGGACAAAATGAATCTGAATTCAACTCGTCAACAATGATATCACGTTTGCCTTGAAAATCGTTGCTCTCGCGAATCATATCCCGCACCATGATCTCTCCTGTTGTGGCATTTTGATGGAACATCTCCACAATACTCTTTGCATCATCTGAAGAATCTTTCAAATCATTAAATCCGCGCACATACATTGATAAAGCTGATACAGTTATAACTGATATGCAAGACAACAAAAATGTGAATCTCACGACCCCAACCCTTGTCCCTCTGTATGGCTTAGGATTGTTTCCGTTTTCGGAATCTTCGTTTTTTGGCGGCTCCACCTCCATTGAAACTCCTTCATCTCCCATCTCCCTCGGGGCCATTGGGGAGCCAGCCAAGAACCCCACACGTTGTGTTCCTAAACAGGCGAAAAGACCGAGCAGCAGCATCCATAAGAGGAAGAAACCAAAGAGGACAGCACCGACCAGTATTGTACCCAATACGTAGTCTGTTCTATTAGACGAGTCGTCAGCAAATAATAGCGAAAAATCGGCAGGGCTACCAAAACGCGGAGCGAGGCTCAAGACGAATTCGACAGCCTTGCTCTGAAAAAGACACAAAACTCGTGTTAGATGATATGAGCAGGGCTGAAAGAAACAAATGAAGAAAGAGCCTTCTTCAGTCCGACGCAAAGTCTTTTTTCCAGATACAACTGTAATCCGAAGTTCACTCACTTGGACATAAGTCCCCATTTGAATGTCTTTGATAAATCTGCAAAGAATAATCGAATCGGAAAAGAATTGTGAATGTGTTGAAGATGCCAATGCAAGCAATTCTTAAATGTTTAGTGAGTATTTTTATTGTTGTGGGATTTGCATGAGAGCATTATCGGTGAATTATTGACTACCATAACACGAATGCACTCTCGTTGGTCCATCTACGCAAAATGTTCGGGAAATTTCCCCGAGCAGCGTTCCGCTTCACTGCGCGCGTCATACGACAGAGTTTGTAAAGAGGAAGGACCTTTGTGGGACCGAACAAACATAAATATTTCAAAAATATCACATTTACATCAAATTAGTGCCAATTCTTAAATGCAATCGCGCATAGAGAGCATAAAATTAGTGTCGTATTGACTTCCCACTCATCTTCACTAGTCTCTCTGTTCGCACTTCTTTGCTTTATGCAATCTGACGAGATGATTCCTTCATTTACTGTGCCAAAAACAGACACTATAGACAAGAAAACTGACACCGCTGACCAAAACAAAGCCGGCCAGCGCGCGACTTGCCGCATCACACTTAAAAACACACACAACCAAATATTAACACTAGTCAAACATAAATTTCACAACAAAAAACCAATTTTATGATATAAACATAAAAACACTATACTAGTTCAATAAATTATTAAATTTTGGTGGTGTCACCGTCTGTTTTGCTAGCATTATATCCTTGAACTCGCGTTATGCCACTGGTAGAATAAATTAGATCTAAATCTGACACGAAAAAGTGTCTGTTTTTCCAAGTGATTCAAATCACTTCGTAAAAAAGCTAGTGATTATCACAAGGATTATTGGAAAAAACTGACACTTTTTCGTGTCAGTTTCAAAGCTAAATACCCTATTATACTGTCTG
>JAAERL010000888.1 GCA_024230435.1 Desulfobacteraceae bacterium | reverse complement strand
ATCCGAGACAAGACCCAGAACAAAAATGTACGGCGGACCTGTGCTTGCCCGTAAAACCCCTTTAGAGCCTGTTTCTTAGTTTTTAAACAGCTTTTTAGATGTTTGAAGCGATTTATTCCGGCAAATCATTGCCGGGATGAACCGCAAACATATTGATGATGAGCAAAAATTTTCGTATTTTGCTTTTAGTGCAAATCAGTTGCCGAAAATTCTTCAAATACAGGCTCTATTTCCAAAAATCTCAAATCCCGGCACTTGAGAATCAGTTTTCCATGTACCTCCATCTGTACAACTGGAACCTCCAAGAAAGAATCGAATCCTGCTATAAAGAAGGGCTTTCAGTCACATCTAATCAGCAGCATTCTCAATCAAGGCATCAACATTGTGACGCTTTATGACAATCGAGTGTATTCAATAGAGCAAGACGAAGTTTCATTTTCTGACATTATGATTTCACTGTCAGTCATGCAACGCGCTCATGAAGAGTCCCTCTCAAAATCAAAACGCCTCTCCGAAGCTTGGAAAACTAAACGAAAAGAGGCACAGGTAAAAAAGCTTACTGCAAAGTGTCCTGGGTGGTTGAAACTAAACAAAAACACCAATGAGTTTGAAATCATACAAGAGAGAGCGGATATCGTTCGCCGTATTTTCAATATGACCCTTGACAATGTTGGTAAAATAGCAATCACTCAGCAATTCAAGGTTGAGCGTGTTCCTACATTTGGCCGCTCAAAAGGGTGGCAAGCTTCTTACATTCAAAAAATTCTGACTAATGAGGCTGTAATTGGAGCTTTTCAGCCCCATAGAATTAAAGAAACTCCCAATGGCAATCGAAAGCGTATTCCTGAAGGAGCCCTTATTGAGGGTTATTATCCGCAAATAGTAAATCGAGAGGTTTTTCTAAAGGTTCAACGGATCAGAAAACAGAGGTGCATTCCCTCAGGAAAAACGGGTAACAGTTACTCAAACCTTTTTAGAGGCCTTGCATACTGCGGTTCATGTGGGGCCACAATGGTCTTTGAAAACAAAGGGCGTGGACCGAAAGGTGGTCAATATCTTGTTTGTTCGGCAGCTCGAAGGAAAGTGGGCAACTGTAAGCGACATTCTTGGCGGTATCCGCAGACACAAGCTCACATAATATCAAACCTATTAGAGACGGACTTCAGCGCCCTCTTTCCTGAATTACAAAGCAAGAGCAACGAAAGGGTGTCTGAGCTGGAAGGGGAATTATTAATTACAAAAGCACAGGCTGAAAAAATTAATATTCAGCTTGAAAACATCATCAACTTACTTGTTGATAGGGCAGACAGTCCAGCATTGTTGAAGAAATTGGATGCGTTGGAAAAGGAAAAGACCCTAATAGAAACACAGCTTGAAAAATTAAACGACAATTTGACTGCTGAACATGATCGGTTTAGCAGTGCCGGGCATGATTTAGCTGCCGTTGAAACCGCTTTCAATAGATTTCTTGATATCGAGATTCGCGGAGACGACACACAAAAAACCGATGTTAGGAGAAAATTATATCAAAACTTAAACCGTGTGATTGAACGGATTGTTTTGTATCCTCATAATGCGGAAAACTCCGAAGAACTACATGGGACAATTGAAATCTTGTTTCAATCAGTAAGCAAATATAAGAGACTAATTCGTGTTGATAAACGGCAAGACAGTTCCAAAGGGTACAAGGTCACCGACAATCAAGAAACTTTAAATGTGGTTATAAATAATGCTAAGTGGCCTCCTGCAGGTAGAATTCTATTCGGCAAAGCTCTTGAACACTTTTTGTTTTAATTTAGACAGTTAGAGTGTGCTTGTTAGTTAATTAAGACTACTTATTCGTTGACTTGAGTGGGGAACAAGTGTACTCAAAAATCGGGCTTACAAGATAACGATCCATCAAAAAAATAAATCATTGATTACATAGAGCTGAATATGACCGAGGAGACTGAAAAAGAACTTAGGTTAGATCAAGAACAGTATGATCTGATAAAACGCTGCTCTTCTAAGAAAGATATGACTGAGTGGAACCAGTGGCGCAAGGAAAACGAAACAGTTGAAATTTGGTTGGGAATGGCCGAGCTCAGCCATGTCAACCTTCAAGAGGCCGATCTCAGTGGAGCCAACCTTCAGGGGGTACGTCTCGGAAACGCCTACCTTAAAGGGGCTAATCTCATTAGAGCCAACTTTCAATGGGCCGATCTCAGGGAAGCCGACCTTCAATGGGCCGATCTCAGGGAAGCCAATCTCCGAGAAGCCAACCTTCAAGGGGCCGGGTTCAGGAAAGCCAACCTTCAAGGGGCCGATCTCATGGGAGCCAAGCTTCAAGGGGCCTATCTCATGAAAGCCAACCTTCAAGAGGCCGATCTCAGGAAAGCCAAGCTTCAAGGGGCCGATCTCATTGAAGCCAACCTTCAATGGACTGAGTTCTCCTTCGCCAACCTTCAAGGGGCCTATCTCTGGAGAGCCAACCTTCAGGGAGCACAGTTCAACTTGGCCCTTGTTGATGGTCTAACTACTATTTCAAAATGCAAATTTGATAAAGATACCGATTTTACAGGCGTTGGCCTGGATGCAGCCACTATTGATCCTGGACTAAAAGCGGCATTTAAAAATAACATTCGGCGCAAAAAGTGGCAAGAATGGTTAGATGAGGGCAATTGGTTTGTAAAAATATTAAAAAATATCTTTGTTCGATTTTTTTGGCTTGTGACAGGCTATGGAAGTTCAACTACCAAAATCATCGGTTGGTTCTTTGGTCTATCCATTTCATTTGGATTACTCTATTTTACATTTGAAACCATGCCCGGTCTGCAAGGAATTATTCAAGACCTACGATTGGAAGATAAGCCTGCATTTTGGCATGTTCTCTGGCGTTCTTTGTATTTTTCCATTGTAACCATGACCACCTTGGGTTTTGGTGACATGCATGCTGTGGAAAAAGCTGACGTGTGGGGTCTTTTAGGATGCGTTTCCCTGGCGGTTCAAGTAATTTTAGGCTATGTCCTTTTAGGCGCTCTGGTAACTCGATTAGGCATCTTGTTTACAAATGAAGCGCCAGCGGCAAAGCCAACACCAATTGAAAAGGACTCTAAATCATGAAACTTGACAGTTCGGTGTATTCAAGTCCCGGAAAAGTGCGTTCTATGTAGGCTATAGGGCGTGTGGGAGGTGTAAGCCAGGAGGTTTTTAATCCTATACAGTTTGAAAATTCTATTTATAGGAGTTTTGCTATGATAAATAAAAACACGACTTTTATCTTAGGCGCAGGTGCGAGTAAACCATATGCTTATCCTACAGGTTGGGAGCTTAAAGATGAAATAATAAAAAATTTCCTGACTCATTGTAAGAGATTTGAAAGTATTCCTCATCAACAAAAACAAAGCTTTGATACTGTAGCGCCTGAATTTATTGAAAATTTAATGCAATCTAATTCAGATACTTCAATCGATTTGTTTTTATCAAGAAATCCACAATTTAAAGATATAGGAAAAATTGCTATTGCTGTAATTTTAGTACTTTCTGAATTAAGGGGTACTTTTCGAGGGTGGTCTTGGGATTCAGATGCGGATTGGTTTTCGTTCTTATTTACCGAAATGGCAAAGGAACTCACTAAACCACGCGATTATAAAAGATTTAAAGAAAATAAAGTCAATTTTATAACATTTAACTATGACCGAGTATTGGAGCACCTTCTTTACAATAGATTTATTAATGAATTTACAGAATCAACAAGGATTCAAAACTCTGATCCATCGAATTTTGAGGAGTTACCTTTTAAAATAATTCATGTTTATGGATTACTGTCCAAACTACCTTGGCAAGAAAGGAGCCGCTACAACTATCTTGGAGGGGCTAATCCACAATCCCTAAACCCTAACAGCAAAAAATTATTGAATTTTCCTATGATTAAGGATATGGCAGGTAACATCAAAATAATTAACGAAAGAGAAGACAATCCAGAAATAAAGGAAGCTAAACAACTAATTAAAAATTCTGAAAGAGTTTTTTTCTTAGGCTTTGGTTTCGCACAAGAAAATTTAGAAATCCTTGATTTGCCAGCCACCCTGAATTCAAGTCGAGAAATTTATGGTACAGCCTTGGGAATGACGCAAAAAGAGATTGGTTATATAATAAATTTTATCCGAATGCAGGGCATAGAGGCCGGTCTACCTCGATTAGTTAGTTGTACTATAAAAATAAGGGAAATGGATTGTCGCCAACTGTTGCGTGAATATTTATGACATCATATTAGAATAACCCTAACGTTCGGTGAGAGAATTTCTGTGCGAAACGCTGGAGTATCTGTGTGTTCAGCCGGATGAGGTCAGGTGTTTATATGAGAATGAGCTGTGAGTATTTTATTTTTTTGGCTCTTTTAGCGCAAAGTTCATGCCCTCAACACCAGCATGGTGTAACTTGTTACTAATATTGACCATCGGCGCTGCTCCTTCTGAGAATAGCTCAACTTTGTTTTTTTCAACTGTAGGGCTTTTGATTTGGCCTTGAAAATCGATTTTTTCAATTTCTTTTTTAAATGCATTTTTTATTTCAGGATGTATTTTTTGGTTTATAGCCATTAATGGCTGCTTATTTTCTTTTTCTGCCGGTATACTTTCTTGCTCTTTTTTTTCGAAGTTTTTCTTCTTTAATTTAATATCAAGTCGTTTATTTCGAATATCTAATGTTTTTTCGTATAATGTAAGGCCCCTGGATACTACTATATAAACTGGTGATATTATAGCTATGAACTCAATAAATGGCATATATTGGGGATTGCTTTGAATAAGTTCGATAATCCATGACCCAGTTCTAACACTTTTCAAGGAAATATTATTTTCAGTACCAGGATGCCAATCATGTTTGGATATCCGATCTTTTATGCGTTCAATATCCTCGTCCTCAGTAGTCATCAAATAGAGGACATTATTATACGTCTTTTGCAAACATATAAAAAACATTCCAAAATCCATAAGATCCCACTGAGTAAGCCCCTCAATCGATATTGTTAAAGACGCTAAATCTCGTGTTTCAGCTTCAGTTTTTTTGAATCTATCTTTTTCGTCTTCAAATACTGCTGAAAGAATTTGCTCATCGGATAATGGCGAAGCTAAATTGTTTAGCGCTGCTTTAGAAGAAAAATGAGTATTTTTGAAAAGCGATCCTGTGAAAAACGCTATAGTAAGATCGGCCCCTTGAAGGTTGGCATAATAGAGCTTGGCCCCTTGAAGTTCGGCATAACTGAGCTCGGCCTCTTGAAGTTTGGCATAATGGAGCTCGGCCTCTTGAAGTTTGGCATAATGGAGCTCGGCCCCTTGAAGTTTGGCATAATGGAGCTCGGCCCCTTGAAGTTTGGCATAATGGAGCTCGGCCTCTTGAAGTTTGGCATAATGGAGCTCGGCCCCTTGAAGGTTGGCATAATAGAGCATGGCCCCTTGAAGGTTGGCATAATGGAGCTTGGCCCCTTGAAGTTCGGCATAACTGAGCTCGGCCCCTTGAAGTTCGGCATAACTGAGCTTGGCCCCTTGAAGGTTGGCCCTGTAGAGCTCGGCCCCTTGAAGGTTGGCCCTGTAGAGCTCGGCCCCTTCCAACCAGATTTCAACTTCCGGGTTCTCCTTGCGCCACTGGTTCCACTCAGTCATATCTTTTTTATCAGAGCAGTGTTTTAGCCTATCGTATTGCCCTTGATCTAACCTAATGGTGCTCATAACTTATTTTCTCCCTAATTTTTCATTATCAAGAGTGGAACAGGTAAAACTTTTGATCCTTTTATAACAAATAACAAAAAAATATAAAAGCAACAGCAACATTGAAGACATATCCTTGTTGTTGTTTTTCCTTTTTTCTATCTTTTCCTATAATAGGTGTAATCTGCGAACTATCACAGATTGAGGGTGAACTATCGCAGATTGACAAGTTGTGATTTATATTATAAGTAGTCGAGTACCATTATAAATTTTAAGTTCTCAAGATTCCAATTATTACAAACTAATTAGGTGCTTAAAAGTACCCATTAACGTATGATCCGTAAACAGGGCATAGTTGTCCTCAATCTGCGATAGTTAACGGCGAGGGAGGAAAGGCATGGCAAAAGCCAAGGCATCCAAGGAATTAATTACAAAATCAAATAAGCTTATTGAAGCTCATTACAAGCTAACAACTCAGGAGCAAAAGCTTATATTAATGGTAGTCTCAATGGTAAAACCCACCGACAAGGATTTTCATGAGTATATTGTTCCGGTAGCCACGTATAAAAAGATAATGAAAATTAAAAGCAAAGCCTATCACACGCGCCTACGTCAATCCGCTAAAACTTTGCTCGGAAAAGTGTTGACAATTCCAAGAGGCGAAAAGGATTGGTTGCTCGTAAATTGGTTTTCTCATGTGGAGCTTTATCACGAGGCAGGCTGCATAGGCGTATCCTTTGATCCTAAACTGAGGCCTTACCTGCTACAACTCAAGGCTAACTTTACACGCTTTGCTCTAACCAATGTAATCCAGCTTTCAAGCGCATATGCTATTCGACTTTATGAACTTCTTAAGCAGTATGAGCACAGCGATACAATGCGTAGGGAATTCCTGTTTGAAGACTTAAAAAAAATCTTAGGGTGTGAAGATTTGTACAAATTGTATGGTCACTTCAATGAGAGGGTCTTGAAACCTGCGAAAAAGGAACTCTACGAAAAAACTGACATTAGCTTTACATACAAAGTCCGAAAAATCGGACGCAGGGTTAATTGGATCATTTTCGTGATCATTCCTAAAAACAAACCTAAAAACAAAAATGGAAAGAACAAGGCAGGGGCACAACAGGAAAAATATTCTGCCTCAAATATTTCCAAATCAATATTAGAGTGGCTTCCTGCTGCGTACCGAACCAATCAAGATGTTCTGCGAGATATAACTACCTATGCTGAAATTCACGGGCACAATTATGTTATTCAGAAAATTGCCTACACTGTTAAGCAAAATCCTAACAAATTCGCCCCTTATTTTGGCAATAGTCTAAAGAATAATTGGGGCGCTGATCACAACCCCTTTCAAGACAAACAATTGTTAGACAAGAAAGCATCAGCCCTACCAAAAGTTAAACAGGGTATGCGAGTCCGCTTCGAAGGTCATGAATACACGGTCGAAGACGGTCCAGCCATTTACCCAAAATCCGGGGGGGTGCCAAATCCTGCACCCTGGGCAGCTCCTACGATTGATAAATGCAGGTTGCTTACAAATTATTGATGGGCAAGAACGGGGTATTCAAACTATAACATCAGTAGGCTGGGACAACCCGGAAGTCACACCGCCTGAAAAATGCCGTTACGATGCCTGCATAACAGTACCTGAGCAAACCAAAGTTGACGGTGAGGTAGGGCTTCAAAAAATACCGTCTGGAAGCTACGCGGTTTACCGGGT
>JAAERL010000887.1 GCA_024230435.1 Desulfobacteraceae bacterium | reverse complement strand
CACAAGAAGTAAAGAGTCTCTCTGACTCTTATTTGCTCAAAAATTACTTTGATATTTTTATGCCTATAATATTTCTTTAATATTTTTCGCGATAAAAAAACATTAAAATGGCTCATTATTTTTTGCATCACCATGTGCTTTATCTTTCGCTAGAGGTATGGAACCAAGAAAAAAAGATAAGATTGTATTGCACATCAGGAATACGTATGGTATTATTTTTCTACTAAAAATTTCGTAATAAGGCAGTTTTACTAATGTACTTATAAAATATCATTTTATGCATTTCCTAAAGCCGCGGCGCCCTCCACCTGTATTTTTCACAGTTTTGCACATTATTTATCTTCAATTTCACTTTTTAGAATGGAATGGATGGGAGTAGATACATATTAATAATAAATTAGTACTACAAACCCTCTCCGTCGATAATATTTTTCAAACTAGCTCTGGAAAGAAAATTGGGGAAATGGGTCATCCTAGGAAGTATTTGTTACTATCTATGAGTATGTGTTTTAGCCAGTACTGGAGAATTCGCGTTTTTTGCATAGTTTTAGTTGTTTCGCTACATGTTGTGTAGTGTATTGTGTAGGTAACAAAACCACCACGGCGCCACTTGCTGCAAGAAAATATCATAAAAGCAAGCGGCGGGCCAACGCCAAGCGCTCCCAATTCCAACGACGACATGCGTGGCATGGCCGCCATGAATGCCATGATGGAGATGCTCCGGCCCAGGCCCGGCCTCTCGCGCACCCGTCCCCCGTTCGCCAACGATCCGCCTAACGATTCCTCCACGGAGGATCGTCGTCGTCGCCGCGCCGCTGCCATTTTTGCCTGCGAAGATAGAAATCCGTCGCCGCACGCCCCTCGCCACACCTCACGCGCGAAAACGAAGCCGAGCCCTCTCTCTTCCACGGCGTCGCGTCCCGTTTTCGTCGCCGTCGACGGAAAGGGGGATCGGGCGCCATGAAAATCGGGCGCCGTCGTCACGACGATGCGCTGCTGCTGGCGTCAGTCCGACGGGGCGCCCTCGCGCGAAAAAAAGAACAATGACGAGCCTAGCTCTCTCCTCTCCACCTCGACCACGGCGCGCTCCCGTTTTCGTTGCCGTCGACAGAAAACGGGAGCCAGCGCGGTAAATGCAGCGCCGTCGTCGTAAACGCAGCGCGATCGCAACGACGCGACGTCCTTCTGCTGTTGTTGGTTCCTGGAGGGGCGTCGTCGTGGAGCCACTTCTGGTGCACCCCACAAAATTATCATGAGAGGAGGGGGTTGTCACAAAAATATGCGACAATAAACTGGCGGCGTTCGACAATGCCAGCGAAAGAGGAGGTACGTGAACGCATGCTGCTTTTTGCTGTTTTTTCATCCTTCGCAGCTGATCTTTCTCTTTTTGTTGTTGTGCATTTTTCAGATAGAGGCACTTGATCCTCGAGCGCCAGACAGCCCACTCAACAATAAACTGGTGAATGGGCGCCGACGCCAGCGAACAAGGTGCGAGTGGGATGACGTCAAAGGGGACTCGACTCGTCTATCGCCAGGTGAGAAACTAAGAGGTGAGCT
>JAAERL010000886.1 GCA_024230435.1 Desulfobacteraceae bacterium | reverse complement strand
GCTCTAAATTCGAACTTCTAACAATTCTTTTTGTTTTCTTTCTCTAATGCAATGCCTCATAAATAACGAAGTATTGACCGGAAGGAAACTATAATGACCCATTACAGTTTAGCGCCTGCTGCCTCCTGTACTTTTTTATTTTTATCATTGTGCTATTTATTTGTTGTTCGAAAGCGTTCGTTCAGAGCAAATTTGCTCTTTTTGCTTACAATTGAAATGATGTGGTATTTAATCGGCGAATCCATTATCAATAGGACAACAAGTCTTTCCGCAGCGCTTTTGTATGATCGCATAATGTATGTTTCAGTAATACTAATACCGGGTACGTTAATTCAAATAATTAAGTCATATCATCAGCCATTGCACGGTAAAAAATTATTAATAAACTATTTGCCCGGATTGTTTTTCATAATCTTATTGCCCACGCCATTTTTTATTTCGGGGATGCAAAAAGGGCCGTTAGGCTGGACCAAGATTGTTGGGCCTGCATTTCTATTTTTTAAAATTTATTTAGTTTTTTATGCTGCCCAGTTTTTCTATGAGTTAATCATAACTTATCGCAAATCCGAGCCTCATATTAAAAACGAAATCAGATATATTGCAGCCGCGATTATTCCGTTTATATTTAAAGGCTTTTTTATATTAATTATCTGTCCGATTTTTGGTATTCAAAAATTAAATATTTTATTCTATTCTTGTTCGCTGGCATATCTTGCGGGTGTGTTGATTTATGCCATAACAACCCGTAGGCTTTTTGGATTGAATTATAACCAAAAAATATCGATTCTCCGAAAAGAAATAACAAAACTATCAAATTCTACTCAGATTAAATCGTATGATGAATTGACAAGATCTTTGTCGGTATTGTTTGGTTGCAACGTTATGATTAAATCCAATTCAGGTACCATTGTTTCATGCAGTTGGCTCGACAAAAGCTATTATCTTCAAGCCAATTCACGGTCATTTAGTTATACCGATGGAAGTCCTAAAATCATGCTGCGCCATGAGGAAAAGGGAGAGCTTAACAGGCTAATGAAAAAAAATTGTATTGATGCAGTCGTTCCATTAAAAATAAATGGTGAATTTTCCGCCTCGCTGCTTTTGGGTAAAGGATTTATTCGTCATATTTACAGTGTGCAGGACATATGTTTATTCAAAAAGTTAATCTGCCAAATTGAAACAATTTTTGCGTATTTACAATTAGTTGAATTGCAAGTGAAGGAAATGAAAAAGGTGATAGATGTTATAAAAAAAAAGCCTATCATGCTTTTTGAAAGTGGTGGCACCATATTCAGGGTTACATCACCTCATAAATTGGTTAAAGTCGTGCATATCGATTGTGATCAGAAAATTATTCGACAATACCCTATATTACGTAAATACCGATGACTGAAAATAAAAAAATGAATTGAAAAAAAATAACGATATCGCGCAAATAACAGTTGACGATAGGTACACATTTGTTTTAAGTAACAATTCGTCACATCAAGCTTAGCCTTTTCGGGGAAACCTGGAGGGGCTTTTTTTATGCGCATTCTACATACTCCATTCCTTCCTTCCGGGTTCCCTCAAGCAAAAAGGGGAATACACCATCATGAAAAAAAAAGATTCGGAAAAAACGGTGGTAATCAATCCAAGAATGATGAATGTTCGAGAAGCAGCCGAATACCTGAATTTCAGTGTCGGTACCTTAAGACTTAGATCCGCTCCCAAGTCTAAAAATCCCTTACCTAAAGGCCTGCGGCCAAAACGAATCAATGGAGCAAAACTTTTGTGGGACAGGAAACAATTGGATATCTATTTGGATTCATTGTAGGGGAGGGCGGATCATGGCAGTTTATGTTGAATGTCCGGTATGCCACCGGAAACAATCCTTACGGAATCGAGTATGCGGGGGCTGTGACTGGGATCTTGTGAAGGCGAAAAGAACTCAAAGTCCTAATTATTGGGTGCAATACTACATAGCGGGAAAACAAGCCAGATTTGAACTCGTTGGAAAATCAATTCAGGAAGCAAGAGAACTCGATATTGAACGTAAAAAGCAGAAACGTGAAAATACCCTTTCAACAAACAGTAAGATAAATTTTTTAGAGCTTTCCCGATGGTACCTGAATCTTAACTCCGTTAAAAAGCTCAAATCATATGATCGGGTTCAACTCTGCTTGAAAAATTTCAATAAAAATTTCAAACACCGGAAAGTCGGCTCAATAAAGAATTTGGACCTGATAGACTATCAAAACAAGCGTCTTGATGAGGGCAGGGCTTTAGCCACGGTGGATATGGAATTAAAAATAGTACAGACAATGGTTTCGTTGGCTTTTGATAACGATATTATAGGAGAAGGCGCGCTGAAAGCGTTCAGAAAAACAAAAAAACTTCTAGTGAAAGGGAAAAACGCCAGAAAAAAAATTATAAAAATATCAGAGTACATCAAACTTGTTAATGCTGCCCTGTCCCACTTGAAACCAATCATAATTGTAGCGATGAATACAGGCATGAGGGCCGGAGAAATCAGAAACTTGAAATGGTCACATATTCAAGGTGATTTCATCCGGTTTGATAGTGAGGATGTCAAAGAAAAAGATAAAAAGTCGATTCCGATAAATCAGATCGTAAACGATATTTTACAAAATACTGCCAGCCACGATCATCATGACTATATTTTCACGTATAGGAATAAACCAATAACGGACCGTAGCGGCTTTCGCAAATCCTGGAAAACCACATGCAAAAAGGCCGGGCTGGTCCCGGGACGGTTACACCCCATGGGCATCATATTTCACGACATCAGACGCTCAGTTAAAACCTATATGATCGAAGCGGGAGTCGATCCGGTTCACCGGGATATGATTTTAGGTCACAGCTTGCAAGGTATGGATGTCCACTACGCGGTTCAGTCTGATGACGCGCTCATGGATGCAATGAACCGGTACGAAAAATGGTTGACCGTAAAAATTGCCATGGTAGCAGGGCCTGCGGTTAAGAAAGACGCGAGTTGATTCCCGCAGATACTAGCCAAAATACTAGCCAAATACAAAAAAAGGGTTATGACGATTGTCATAACCCTTTGATTTTATTGGTACGCCCGGCAGGATTCGAACCTGCGACCTACGGATTCGAAGTCCGGCGCTCTATCCAGCTGAGCTACGGGCGCGTAGGTTGGTTCTTTTTGTATCGCTGATTGAAGGGCTTGCTTTTTTAGCCGTTGAAGGCGAAAGCGGCATTTTTATGTCTGCTCCTTTTTTTTAAATTCTCGATTGTTTCCGTTTTTTTGGTATTGCGTTTTTCCTTTTCCGGGCAATGCGAGAACCACAGCAACGGCCACATCAATCTCATAAAAGGGGAATCTTTTCAAGTGTATTATTTAGAGCTTATTCATAAATTGCTAATTCGCCAGAAATCTGTGTTGTGCTCAAAATTTTATCCTCGGAATATCGTCATATGCCTGTGGTAAAATTTATCGCATGCCTTGATTTCGAACAAATTATCCAATTTTTGGATGGGCACTATTTAGCGCCTATTCAGAAATGGCCAGTTTGTTCACTATCTGTATAGGCGCGATTTATTTTTTTTTAGCCTTGATTTTTTGCACGCTTGTTTTTTTATTCTCCGGATTCGGCCTTGCATTTGCAATGCGTGTCCTGGTTGGGTTTTTCGGGTGTCAGGCATTGCTCTACCGCGCGGATGATGGTTTCGTAGCCGGTGCAGCGGCAAAGGTTGCCTGCGTGGGCCCGTTTGATGTCATGGCGGCTGATGGATGTGTTATCTTTGTTTTTTTCCACAAAGGCGGTGGAGGTCATGATCAGCCCGGGTGTGCAATAGCCGCATTGGACCGCTCCGGCGTCCAGGTAAGCTTGTTGGACTTCGGATAAATCGCCGTTGCGGGTTTCGCCTTCTACGGTTCGGATGGTGCGACCGTCAGCCCACACCGCCAGGTAGAGGCATGAGTCAACGGGGGTGTTGCCGATAAGAATGGTGCAAGCGCCGCATTCGCCTACGCCGCAGCCTTCTTTTACGCTGGTGTAGCCATGTTCGCGAAGCACTTCAAGAAGGGATTGGCGCACGTCTACCAATAAGGTGACGGATTTTCCGTTTATGGTAAAGGATATGTTTCGATTCATGGTTTAACTTCTCCACATTGGTTGAGTATGGCTTGCAGCACACGCTGAGCAAGGGTTTGTATGACGTGTTGACGGAAATCCTTGCTGGCGCGCCAAGAGTCACGGGGCCTGAGGTCTTTTAGTACGGAAGACTTTACAAGCTCAAGCAGTGATTCATCGGCTTTGGCGCCTTTGGCTATTTGTTCTGTCTTCCAGCATCTTAAAGGCGTGGGGCCCGCCACTGTGTAGGCCAGGCGCAGTTGGTTCACCAGGCCGCCTTCAATGTTACAGGCGCCGGCGCAGCCGATGGTAGCTATGTCCATGGCGTCGCGCATGGCGTATTTATGGTATTTAGCGAACCAGCACTGATAATTTTCAGGGGCAATAACGATGCTGGTCAAGATTTCCGATTCCATGCGGTCGACCTTGCCGGGGCCCTGGTAAAATTCGTGAAGAGGGATTTCACGTTGTCCCTGGGTGCCTTTGAGCACCACGGTGGCATTGAGAATCAGCAGCGGGGCGGCGCTGTCGGCGCTGGGAGCTCCGTTGCATATATTGCCTCCAACGGTGCCCACGTTGCGGACCTGAGGTCCTCCTACGCTGGAGGCGCCCTGGGCCAGCACGGGTATGTTGCCGGTAATCAGAGGGTGTTCGGTTAAAGTGGTAAAGGTGACCCCGGAACCGATTCTGATTACGCCGTTCGGGTTTTTTGAAATCTCCTTAAGTTCCTTGAGGCCGTGGATATCTACCACATGCCGGTAATCCTGGTGATGTTGATGTAACCGCACCAGGACATCGGTGCCGCCTGCAAGGGGGATAGACTTAGGATTTTGAGCCAGCAGAGCTATGGCTTCATCTACACTTTCAGCTTTATGATAGCTTTCAAAATCAAACATGATCTTTTACCTATAGTAATCCGGCATTTTTAAAATGCGTGAACAGGGTCTTGGGGTTCATGGGCAATTCGTTTATGGCTATTCCGGTGGCGTCGAGTATGGCGTTGCGGATAGCAGGCGCTGGGGTAAGCACGGGGGGTTCGCCCAAAGATTTACTTCCATAGGGATGGGTGGGTTCGTGGGTTTGCACAAATCCGGACCCCAAGCCGGGAATATCCATTATCGTTGGAACTTTATAGTCCAGCATGTTGTTATTGTAAATCCGGCCCGAGTCCGGGTCGACCATAAGCACTTCAAAAAGTGCTGCGCCGATGCCCATTGCCATGCCTCCGTGTATTTGCCCTTCGGAAGTCAGGGGATTGATGATAACGCCGGCGTCATGGATGTTATAAATTTCGTTGATTTTTACTTTACACATAGGAATGTCAATTTCCAAATCCACGACTGTGCATCCATACGAAGGTGCGTTGGTAAGCGCCTTGCAGCTTACTTCAGAGGTGATCTGGCCTCCCCGGTTTTTGTTGTAATAAGCGTCCATGGAGAGGTCCTTGAGGCTCATCACGGCTGTCTGACGGGATTTGGCAATGACAATATTTCCTTCATCGATATCAAGCTCGCCGGGATTCATGCCCGTGATCACTCCGGCATAGGCCAAAATTTTATCCTTGAGCTCACTGGCGGCACGCATGACGGCCTGGCCGGTCACGTAGGTTTGGCGCGAGGCGTATGCTCCCGAATCGAAGGGAGTCACATCAGTATCCTGGTTTGATACGACATGTACCTTTTCGTAGGATGTGCCTAATGTTTCGGCGGTCATTTGGGCAAATACGGTATCTGATCCCTGGCCGATTTCGGTTGCGCCGACAAGCAGGTTTACGGAGCCGTCCTGATTGAGGATCAGGCGGGCACTGGCCGGTTCAACGCATGACGGGTAGGTTCCTGAAAGATAGCTGAAACAGGCAATGCCCAGTCCCTTTCGTACAGGGCCTGTTTGCGGCGTTTGTAAAGTGGCGCGTTTTTTATCCCAATCGATGAGATCTCTGCCCTTTTCTATGCACTCGATGAGTCCCGCGGTTACGATGGGGCGTTTGCCGATCTGATTTATGTCGCCTGGTTTGACGGCGTTTTTGAGCCGAAAGTCCACCGAATCGATGCCCAGTTTGCGTGCGGCGTCTTCCATGAGACTCTCAACAGCGAAGATAATCTGGGGTGATCCGTACCCGCGCATCGCTCCGGCCGAGGGAAAATTTCCGTAAATGGTCCGTGCGCGGCAGCGGTAGATGGCCCTGGGATACATGTAATGGGTCTTGGCGGCAGCGGCGCTGACAATGGAATGACCGTGGGATGCGTACGCGCCGGTATTGGAAACGGCGTCGTAATCAATGACATTTAAATTTCCTTCCTGGCTAATACCGGCTTTTACCTGGATATGCAGGGGATGCCGGACACGTGTGCCCACCATACACTCTTCACGGTTGAGTTTCAGTCTTATGGGAATCCCGCCCAGCTTCAGGGTCAAAAAGGCCACCATGGGTTCAAGGATAACGTCCTGTTTATTTCCGAACCCGCCTCCGATGTGAGGTTTAATGACCCGTATGCGGCTTAAGGGAAAATTCAGGGCTTCGCTTACGATCCTTCGCGCAATATGGGGAATTTGGGTTGAACTGACAATGACAATGCGGTCCATATCATCCATGTAAGCATAAGAGGAATGATTCTCCAGATGGCAGTGTTGAACAATCTGGGTTTCAAAGACGCCTTCAATGAGATGATCGGATTCTTCTATGGCCTTTTTATAATCTCCGCCCACTGTGTAGGCGTGCTCCTTAATCAAATTGCGGCTCCGTTTGTGAAGCTCGGGAGCATCGTGGGCCAGAACATCTTGCATGCGAATCAGGGGTTTTAAGTTTTCGTATTCAACTTCAATCAATGACAGCGCCTTGTGAGCTGTCATGTCATCACGGGTCACTACTACGGCAACCTCATCGCCCTGGAAACGGGCGCAATCCGTTAATAATAACCTGTCGGCGACATCGCCGTGTTCCGGGTCCAGTGAAAAGGGATGTCCGGCGGTTGCGAATGTATTTTTGGGAACATCGTGAAAAGTAAAAACACCATCAACTCCCGGTAGTTTTTCGGCCCTTGTTGTATCGATCCGCACAACCCGGCCGTGGGCTATGGGACTTCGCAAGTACTTGGCCACGCGCATACCCGGCATGGAGAAATCATCGGTGTATCGCGCTTTGCCTGTAACTTTTGCTACTCCGTCTTTTCTTTGAACAGACTTACCTACTGCCATATATTATACCTTATAAATTACTTTTTTATGCCAAATGAGTTTCCATAATTGCTTCGAGCACACCTCCTGCCACAGCGAGCGCTTTATCCGATATGAGATTACAATTGGGAATATTTTTTCTCGGATCGATGTCACCGAGTTTTGTACCCTTTCGTACCTGCGTACCGCTGTGCAGCAGTCCACGTATCACTCCGCCAAGTTGAGCCCTGACCGTGTTATCGCCGATATTTCCAACCGGTTGTCCATTTTCGATAATATCGCCGATATCCAACCCGGTTACGAATTCACCGTCCGCCGGGGCCCGAAGGAGCCTCTGGCGATCGTATCCCATAATAATGCCCGGGACACCAGTATTCGGTTGCGCTTGACCGGCCCGGATCACCCGGCCCAAGTCATGTCCCCGGTTGGTTTCAATAACACGGTGAACATCTATTCCGGCGATAAAACCCGGCCCCAGGCCGATCACCAGACGACCGTCCTGGATTCGGGCGCCAAGATTTTTTTTAGCTATAATGGCGTCCACCACTACATCAAAACGGGTGTGTTGAAGTACTTTCCAGTCAGGATCGGCCAAAACCGGTATTCTCCCGGTATTCCAGGCAGAAGAAATTTGGCCTGAATTATCGATAGCTACGGCCATGATGCCTTCCACAATTTTTTCTTTGAAAAAAATTGCCTCGGAAAAACAAACAGATCGTCGCACGGATAGAGGAGCTTCGGTTTCCAGCATGACAATGCGTGTTAATCCGCATCGGTGCAACCGAACCGCCACACCGGTGGCGATGTCACCCGCGCCCTTGATGCAAATACTCAGATCGGCCAATGTCGATTGGGCCTTGGGGCAATGATGTGTATCAGAAATCGTTGTATGTTTCATTTTATCTACTGCAATTCGATACATTTACTTTTATTTTAAAAGATTGAATTAAAAGGTTCTACCCGGCTCACATGGAATGCAAGGATAGCCATTTGCGCCGCCATTTGCAAGTTAACAGCACCTGTTATCTTCTTTTTAAATTCCACTTGTTTTACGATATAATTACCGGTCAATTCCACACAGACCTGATCATTTTCGAAAATATAGCCCCGACCGGTTATCTCCAGGCTGGCGAAGCTGCCATCGCGCTTATATTCCAAACGATTGGCCGAGCTAAAATGATACCCAAACGATGCTGATTGATAGCTGTCCCGGCTCAGGTGTAATTTGGGTTTATTCAGGTAAGGAGATCCGCTTGTGGGGCAAAAGGTTGTACAATTGCCGCATTCATTACAATAATCAGCAAGGTTCAACACCTGGCGCCGCTGGCTAATATGCGCGGTTTGCACGGTGAGAACTTCAACCCCGTTGTCCGTCTGCCGGGCCTGTTGAACCGGATATTCTACTGGTTCAATGGAGTAGGCTACATTGGCGCGGTTGGGGCACACGCTGACGCAAACATTGCATACTTGGCTGCACTGAAGGCATCTGGCAGCCTCTTTACGGACTGCTTGTTCATCCATGGTATGCACAACAAGATCAAACCCGCGCCTTTGATCAAAGCCGGTTTCGGGTATTGACGCGCCCGGCAAACGGCGCCCTTTTTGTTTTACCAGTTCAGGTTCCAGTTTATTTTCTTCAGGTTCAGTTACATGCAATCGGTCTTTGTGCAAGGCCCGGTCAATGATTGAAGCGGCGGCTTTTTTGCCATCGCCAATGGCTTTAATAAGTGTTGACGCGCCCCGGACGGCATCTCCTCCGGCAAAGACATTGGAAACTTGGGTTTCATGGGTTGCGGGGTTGATTTCCAATTTTTGATGGGGAAAAAAGTCAACTTTAACCTGCTGACCAATGGCAGAGATTACCGTGTCGGCATCAAGTTCAAACTCGGAGCCTTCGATTTTGATGGGACGGCGCCTGCCGCTGGCGTCTTTTTCGCCCAGTTCCATACAAAAGCACAGGTTGGATTTTACCCGGCCTTGTTCGACCAGCATGCATTCAGGAGCGGTGAGTTCGATCAGTTTGATGCTTTCATCCGCCAGGGCCTGAATCTCTTCGGGCGCGGCGGGCATTTGCTTACGGGTACGGCGGTAGATGACACTGACCTTGCCGCTGGCTCCCACCAGGCGCTTGGCGGTGCGGGCTGCATCCATGGCCGAATTACCGCCGCCAATAACGACTACGTTTTTGCCTAAATCCGGGCGTTGTCCGCGGCGTACCGCACTTAAGAATTCGAGTTGATCCATGACTCCTTGGGCGTCCTCACCAGGTATGCCCAGCTTAGTGCCTTGTTGTGCGCCCACAGCAATGTAGATAAATTTAAAATTTCCTTGTAGCTCTTGAAATTTTTTCTGATCAACGGCCGATTCATAGTGGATAGTTACACCAAGTTTTAAAATGGCATCGATATCTTTTTGGATGCTGCCGTTATCGAGCCGGAATTCGGGAATGGCATCTGAGGCCCACCCGCCTGCGAAGGCTTTACTTTCAAATATTTCGACTTCAAATCCCTCCAGGCTAAGAAAGTAAGCGCAGGCCAGTCCTGACGGCCCGGCGCCGATAACCGCCACCTTGATCCCGTTTGAAGGCAAAGGTTTCAGATGGCCCGGCGCTTCAAATTTTTCGGCTACGAACCGTTTGATTTCCCGAATGAGCAAAGGATTATCATAATTGATGCGTGTGCATTTGTTCTGGCACAGATGGTCGCATACCATGCCCTGAACATGGGCAAAAGGATTGGTCTGCATGATAGTCCGGTAGGCTTTTTCATAGTCGCCCCGGGCTGTATGGTACAGGTATCCGGGAATGTCTTGACCTGCCGGGCAGGTAGTCATGCAAGGCGCCTGTATACAATCAAAATTGTCCAGCTTTCGCTGTGTTTTTATGGATTCATAGGCAAACTGCTCTTTTTTATAAGCCTTGTCTTCAATAACCTTTGCTGCGTAGCTTTTAAGGTTTTCCAGTCCGGCGCGGGCCGGATCAACGGTTTGAGTATCAGTACAGCGGGAAGTGATAAATTCTTCTATACTTTGAGCGTTGACGGTATTCATAGCCGCGCCTAACAGTTCCAGGTATTGGGAAAGTCTTGCGTAGCCGCCCGGCTTGAGGATGTCCGAGCAAACGGTGATGGGTTTGAGATTGCATGCGATGGCGCCGGCAAAATTAAAACAATCCACACCGGCTGAAAAAGAAATGTCCAGTTCGCCGTTAAATTCGCTCTGAAGCTTGGCCGCCAGGTTAACGCTGATAGGATGCAAAGCACGCCCGCTCATATAAACCATTGTTTCGTTTTTAGGCAGGTTTTGCTCCTTGTTAGCTGTTTCGAGTGTGTTGGTAAGCTTGATATTGAAGGCAACACCGCTTTGCCGGGCATCTTCAATCAAGGCCCGGATTAAAGCAAGGCCGTCTTCATACTTGAGGTCATGCTCAAAGGCCAAATCAGGAACCACGGTTTCAAATCCCAGGCTGTCATTGAGAATCCCGCGCAGACGCTCGGGACCCAGCAGGGTTGGGTTCAATTTTATAGTGGTGTTCAGTTTGCGTTCTTTTACGAAATAACGGCCGATTTTTTCCACCTCATCGGGCGGGCAGCCGTGCATGGTCGAAATGGTAATATTGTCCGAGATGCAATCGGCAATGTCCAATTCCCTGACTCGTGGATAGATCGCGGCCAAACGTTCCAGTTTTTCTTCTTTTGCCTGAGAGCAGTCCGCCATTTGGTCAAGAAAGCGTTGCACGGAGGGGCTCAAAATTCCCTCCAGGTTGTAGCCGGCGCTCATATTGAAAACAAATCCCGGCTCATCAGAATCCCCCCAGCCGAACTTATCCTTGAGGATATGCAGAATAATCCAGGCATTGAGGTATTCGTCAAAAGACTGGTCCAGCTTGAGTTCCTGGGACCATTCGCAATTGTAGCCCTCATCATTCATATCGATACAAGGTTTGGTGACTTCCAGCTCATCGAGCACCTGTACAGTTTTTAATTCAAGGTAGCGTGCCCCTGTCAACCAGGCGGCAATCAGATTTTGGCAAAGTTGTGTGTGTGGTCCTGCGGCCACGCCAAGCGGGGTTTCCAAAAGGTGGCCGTAGCGGCGCATACGGAAAGGGTCAGTTTTGCCGGGAATAAAAAAGACAGATTTGTCAATACCGAAAATACTTCCCTTTTTTTCTTCTTCCAATATCCATTTGAGCAAGGGGACGATATCACAGCCCCAAAACTTATCGCTACTCATTTTTTATATCTCCTAAAATTTTACAATTTTCTATGAGTCTGTTTGATAACAGACTGAATTCGAAAAAAAACCGGACAAAGCGCGATTGCTGAGTCATCATCATTGTAAAAGTTGACGGTAAATATATTCTCCCCATCCTTTTGGGGCGGTTAGCTTGTCTTGTTGCATAACAACGCATCCGCGAACCATGGTCAGCACAGGCCATCCGCGAACACTCAAGCCTTCATAAGCAGAGTAATCGGCCGGATGATAGAGATTTGCCGGTGTGATGGTTTTTTCTTTTTCGGGATCAAAAATTATTATATCGGCATCGGCGCCTACGAGCAGGGCTCCTTTCCGGGGATAAAGCCCCATGATTTTTGCCGGTTGTGTTGAAACCAAATCCACGAACCTTGTTATGTCAAGCCCTCTTTTGACTACTGCTTCGGAGAACAACAGGGGCAGCCGGGTTTCCACACCGGGAATACCTCCGGGACAAGCATTGTAATCATGTTTTCCCAAAGCCAGCTTATCTTTGAAGCTGAAAGCGCAGTGATCTGTAGCCACTACATTGACAGCCCCGTTGAACACTCCGGCCCAGAGGGCCTCGCAGTCTTGTTGCTTTCTCGCGGGCGGAGCCATGATATATTTCAAACCGCCATGGTTTGGCTCTTGATAACAGGTATCGTCAAGCAGCAGATGCTGCGGGCACACTTCGGCAAAAACCCGGCGCCCTTTCCGGCGGGCCGCTTCTATGGCGGCCAGCCCGGCCGCAGTTGACAAATGTACGATATAAACTGGAATGTCTCCGGCCGTCAGCGCAAGATTGATAATTCGCTCAATGGCATCGGTTTCGCAATAATCGGGACGGCTCAGGGCGTGGTAGATTGGCTCACGTTTGCCCTGGGATCGGAACCGGTTGTTTAAAAATTGTATAATTGCGTGATTTTCAGCATGAAACGCTATCAAAAGCCCTTGTTTTCCGGCACGGGCCATAACCTGCAAAATCTGCGAATCTGATAAACGCCCGTCATAGGTCATGTAAATTTTTGCGCTGGAAACCCCGGCAGAGGTCAGAGTTTGAATTTCATCAAAAATCTGCTCACTAGTATGCTGAAACACGCCATGCAGGGCGAAATCGACTACGGCCTGCCCTCGGGCCTGACTCAGGCAGGACTGCACCTGATGCATCAGAGAACAGCCGGGCGGTCCGAAGCCGGGGTGCTCCACAATACAGGTGGTACCGCCAAACGCTGCGGCGGCAGTGCCTGTGTAAAACCCATCCATCACTTTGGCTTTGCCTGCAGACAGGCTCAAGTGGGTGTGAACGTCGATTCCGCCGGGAAGTACATACTTGCCGTCAGCATCAAATTCCCGCGCCGCCTTTACCTTGAGATTTTCTCCAAGGCGGGCTATGACGCCGTCCTCAATTAACATTTCGCCTTGAATTATTTTATTTTCGGTGACAATCAGGGCGTTTTTAATCAGCACTTGTTCCATGATGGCGACACTCGGATTAGAGTTTATCCCATAGCTTTTGACCCATCTTTTTTGAATAGGCCAATACTTGTTTTTCATCTACGGTGGTAACTTGACGGTCTTTGACAATCAGATTTCCCTGACAGATGACGCTTTGAACGTGCCGGGTGTCGATGCCGAAAACAAAGTGACCCAAAAAGTTGTCCGAAGTGACCTCGGTTGGTGAATCGTAATCGAGCACCACGAGATTGTTGTCCCCGTCGCCATGTGCGCCACATGCGTTAAGGTAGTGATGAACATTGCGAAAACGCTGGTAGATGCCGTCAAATCCGATTGCCTCGGACGCCTGGCCCGATAAAAAGGCCGCCTTGGCGCTGCGCAGCATATCGCTGTGCATACCGTCAGTACCCAACATGACGTTGGAAGCAAAAGAGTTATAGCCAGCAATACCAACGTTGTTATTCTGATTGCTCTCTACGTTTTGGGCAAGCCATACGCCGGATTGTCTCAAAAGTTCTTTTTCGGTGTCTGAAAGATGAACGCAATGAGCAAAGATGGATTTATCGAGTTTCAAAACTCCAGCATCGTGGTATCTTTGCACTACACTCTTGCCGTATTTTTCCTGGGTAATCTTCTGATCAGCCAAATCTTCGGCAACATGCACATGCACACCGGTGTTATGCTTTTGCGCCAATTCCACTGCGCGGCGCAAAAGTTGTTCTCCCACGGTAAACGAAGCGTGCAGCCCGACGTGGCCCTGGTTTCCGGAGCCAAGAAAGGTATCGGTTTCCGCCAATGCCTGCTCTACGGATTCGGCGCCGTCCCTGTCAGATAGCTCATAGCAGAGCATGGAACCGATCCCCACCCGTTTGAAGGCCTTGGCAATGACATCCAGCGACCCTTTAACGGCAAAAGGCGATGCGTGGTGATCGATAACAAATGTAACGCCGTTTTTAGCGCAAAAGATGGCTGAAGCCAGTGCGCTGGCCTCAATCATTTCCAGGTCCAGGCGTTTGTCGATATGCCACCAGATATATTCGAGTATTTGTGTAAAATTTGCTGGAATTTTTCTTGGCGCGGGCATGCCCCTGGCCAAAGTGGAGTAAATATGATGGTGGCCGCAGCCAAAGGACTTGGTAACCAGTTTGCCGGTGCAGTCCAGCACGCGGTCATCGCTGGCAAGATCGCCGGAAGACGGAACGGCCGGCACAAAAGAAATTTCCTTATCCTGGCTTTGCTCTACAGCGATATTGGCCTGTTTTACGGCAAGGCTTTGCCAGTCTATAAACAGAGCATTTTTAAGATAGAGCGTCATGGATTGATCCTTTCAGTATCGATTCAGAATTGCTTTTTTCCCAATTTTGATAAAGGCAAACTATAGCGGCGCTGGCCGTCGTACCGGCAATATGCATTAGCTATGGCTGGCGCTGTGGGGATAGTGCCGATTTCGCCCACACCCTTTGCGCCGAAGGGACCTACCGGATCCAGGCATTCTACGCCGATAACTTCGATTTCCGGTACATCCTTTGCTTTTGGAAGCCCCAGCTTGGACATACGTTCAGAGCTTAAGCGCGCCTTTTCCAGAGGAAGCTTTTCACTGAGCGCATACCCCATCCCCATAACTACGCCGCCTTCTATCTGGCCTTCGTAAAGGGCCGGATTGATAATCTTGCCCGCATCATGGGCTGCATAAATTTTTTCCAATTTGCCCTGGTCATCCAAAACGGCCAAATGGACTGCAAAACCATATGCAAAGTGGCTGTTGATCTCACCGCCGGTGTCATGGGAGCTGGTCCAGTCCACCACGTAGCGCGCAAAGTAGGTTTTACCCGTCAAGTCTGCCAACGGCTTTTCCGATAAATCGGCTTTGAGTTTTTTTGCGGCGGCAATGACAGCATTTCCCAACAGTACGGTGCCTCGGCTGGCGGTTGTAACCCCGCTCATGACCTGGACTCCTGTAGATGATTTAATGTCAATGTCAACCGAGGCATCCAGTCCGGCGACTTCACACAGTATCTGGCGGGCAACGGTATGAATCCCCTGCCCCATTTCGGTCCACCCGTGCAAAATTTCAATGCGGCCGGGAGCAACAACATTTATGCGGATTTCGCTGACTTCCTCAACGCCATTGCCAATACCGCAGTTTTTGATCCCGCAGGCCAATCCCGCGCAGGACGACTTATCAAAAGCCTCTTTCACGGCCTCGAGACATTCTTTGAGCCCAATACCTTCACCAAGCACATGCCCGGTAGTGGTCATTTTGCCGGTATCAAGGGCATTGGCGTAACGGAACTGCCACCGGTCGAACCCGCCTTTGGCGCAAAGTTCATCAACTAGGCTTTCCATGGCAAAATTGGACTGATTCACCCCGAATCCACGAAATGCTCCCGCCGGAGGATTGTTTGTATAATAAACGCTGGCGCTGACATCTACATGGGGCACATGGTAAGCTCCGGCGGCGTGGGTGCCTGTTCGGGCAACAACTTCTTTGCCCATTGAAGCATAAGCGCCGGTGTCGCCTATTATTCGAGCCCGCAGGGCCGTCAAACGGCCGTTTTCATCGCAGGCTATCTTGTAATCCATAACCATATGGTGGCGTTTGGGATGCATACGGATAGATTCGGCGCGATTGAGCCGGACCTTGACAGGGCGCTGTAAAACTAAGCTGTACAGTGCGGCATGATGCTGAACTGTAAGATCTTCCTTGCCGCCGAAACCACCGCCGGCGGAAACCTGAACGACGTCGATGTTTTCTTCGGCAAGATCCAGAACGGAAGCGATTTGCATGCGGTCTTTATAAATTCCCTGACTTTGGGAATAGACCACAAGTTTATTTTCTCCATCGGGGTGAGCGATGCTTGCTTCGGTTTCCAGAAAACCATGTTCTATAAAGGGAGTTTCGAATATAGCTTCCACTACATGGGCTGAACGGGCAAAAACATCTTCCACGGGTTCACCCCGGCGAACAGTGCTTTTGTCGAGCAAATTCCCGTTTTCATGAATAAACACCTGGCTTTGCGCAGCTTGCGCTGCACAGGTCACGGGTTCCAGAACATCGTAGTCAACCCGGATTTTTTCTACAGCATTGCTGGCAATATCATAAGTTTCAGCCACAACGCCCGCCAAAACATCTCCGATGCAGCGGGTATCTTCTCCCCTGGCCACCATCATGGGCCAGTCCTTTACCATAAGTCCCTGGTAGCGGTTGCCTGGTATGTCTGCACAAGTAAACACCCTGATCACACCGGGCAGTTTTTCAGCTTCTGAAACGTCAATATCTTTAACCAGGGCCCTGGGATGCTCGCTGAATTTCAAAACACCATAAAGCATGCCTTCAAAGTGCATATCATCTATAAAATCGCTGGTCCCAATAGCTTTGCGGTAGCCTTCGTACTTTGGATAGGAATGACCGATGCCTGTATTTTGCTCCCAGTCAATTTGCCGGTTTTGCCTCAAGGCCTGGGCGGCCAGCAGGACAGCATCAATTATTTTAACATAACCGGTACAGCGGCAAACATTTGCTTTCAAGGCTTTAGCCACTTCGTTGCGGCTTGGATTGGGGGTGTTCTCAAGCAATATTTTTGCCCTGGAAACCATACCCGGCGTGCAGAACCCACATTGAACGGCGCCCTTGGCTACAAAGGCGCGGCCTAATGTCCGGCGTACGTTTTCGGCAAATCCCTCAATGGTGATCACCTGTTTGCCTGCCACGCGTTTCATCGGTGTCGAACAGGCCAGTGCCGGTTTACCATCCAGTTCAACTAGACAGGCGCCGCAAGCAGCCTGGCCGGAACAGCCGTCCTTGACAGAAGTAATACCTTTGTCTGAGCGCAGGAAAGTCAACAGCGTTTTCTTTTCATCTCCTGCGAATTCGGCCTTTTGACCATTCAATGTGAACTCAATCATATACTCCCCACCTAAAGGAATTTTAAGGCGATATGTGTTAAATAATATACCATCTTGTATGTCTTTTTTCCCGTCTTGTGCGTTATGCCAAAGGTGCGAATACGTTAAGCATGCGAACTTTGGCATGCCTTGAATACGAAAAAAATCTAAGAGCTTGTTTGGGAAATAGAAAATTTAGCTTTTGCAGCCGATTTAATAGTTCCCAAACAAGCTCTTAGGCTACAAGGCTAGATGATTTGCATCTTCTAAATCCCTTAACTTAAAATTGCAATAGCTTCTACTTCCACCAGAACGTCTTTTGGAAGACGATCGACAGCTACGCATGAACGGGCAGGCGCATTATCACCGAAGTAGGATTGGTATACTTCGTTGAATTTTAAAAAATCGCTCATGTCGTTCAAAAAACATGTGGTTTTGACCACATCATCCATGCTTGCACCGCCTGCGTTCAATACGGCTTTCAGGTTTTCCATCACACGTTTACTCTGTGCCTGAACATCGCCTTGAACAACTTCACCGGAAACCGGGTCCAGTGGGATCTGGCCTGAAGTAAACAAAAGGTTGCCTTTTTTGATGGCCTGATTGTAAGGGCCGATAGCAGCCGGTGATTTATCTGTGCTAATGATTTCTTTGGTCATGTGACTATTTCCTCATTTTTACTTTCTATAATTGATGTAAACCCTAACATTGCATGGGCAACGTTAGGGTACAATTTATCAGATATCGATCCTTGCCGATTACAGACGGGCCCGGATAGCGCCCTGCTGGTCAAGTTTGCCAAGGAGTTCAGCAGGCTGGCGAACCTTGCTCAGCAATATCATCGCGGCGATGATGTAAGGCTTGTAGCTTGCTTGCTGGTACATGGGCACACGGTAGCGATCGAACACGCTGGCCTCTACCTCGCCTTCTTTGCAGCTTACGCCGGTAATGTCGGCAGGCAGGCAATGCATATAAAGGGCATTTTTGCCGGCGGTGACATCCATCAGATTTTCGGTGCAATGCCAGTGCTTATGCCCGGTGTTTTGGGCGAGCAGTTCTTTTTCCAGCTTTTTAATACCTTCTTGATCGCCCTGGCCGAAAAGATCTGTGCGTTTTTGCATAGCTGCAAAAGAAGCCCAGCTTTTGGGGTATACAATATGGGCGTCCTGAAAGGCTTGCTTCATAGAATTGGTTTTGCTGAAGCTGCCGCCGCCTTGAGCGGCATTTTTTCTTGCAACCTCTTCAACTTCCGGCATGACCTCATATCCCTCCGGGTGGGCCAGCACCACGTCCATGCCAAAACGGGTCATCAATCCAATGATGCCCTGGGGTACGGATAAGGGTTTGCCGTATGAAGGGCTGTAGGCCCAGCTCATTGCCAGTTTTTTACCTTTGAGGTTTTCCACGCCGCCGAAATGATTGATCAAATGCAAAGCATCCGCCATGGTCTGGGTGGGGTGGTCAATATCGCATTGCAGATTGACCAGCGTAGGCCGCTGTTCCAAAACACCTTCTTGAAAACCCTGCTCAACCGCCTGGGAGACTTCCCGCATATAAGCGTTGCCCTTGCCGATATACATATCGTCCCGAATACCGATCACATCAGCCATGAAAGATACCATGTTGGCGGTTTCGCGTACGGTTTCACCATGGGCGATCTGAGATTTTCCCTCATCCAGATCTTGAACTTCCAGTCCAAGCAAGTTGCAGGCGCTGGAGAAACTAAAGCGTGTGCGTGTAGACTGATCACGGAAAAGGGAAATGCCAAGGCCGCTATCGAAAATACGGCTGGATATGTTTTTTTGCCGAAGTCCGCGTAAGATTTCAGCTACCAGAAATGTGGACTGGATCTGTTGATCATTTTTTTCCCATGTCAAAAGAAAATCATTTTGGTGCATCCCCTGACAGTCAAGCTGTGCAAGTTGCTTGGTCAAGGCCTCGATATTTATGCTATCCATAATTAGTTAACTCCTATTTATTGTTCGAAACAATGTGTGTGCCTTTTCCGTTTATAACGGCTTGCTTCAAAGATTCCGGGGTTGTAATGATGACTCGTTTACCGCCGTTTTCCAAAAACCGTAATCCGGCCTTGATCTTGGGCAGCATACTGCCGGAGGCAAAATGCCCCTGGCGGATGTATTCTTGTGCTTCGGCAGCAGTAATTTGACTTAACGCCTGTTGTTCAGGTTTGCCGAAGTTGATATAGACATTTTCAACAGCCGTTGAGATAACAAGCAAATCGGCGCCTAACTGGGCAGCCAGCAAGCTCGAGGCCAGGTCTTTGTCGATTACCGCATCAACACCTTCCAGGCCGTTATCGTTTCTTACTACCGGTATTCCGCCGCCGCCCGCCGTTACCACGTGGTATCCGGCGCCGAGCAGTGTTTCAATGACCGGCTTTTCCACCACTTCAATGGGCTCCGGGCAAGGGACGGCTCGGCGATAGCCGCGGCCTGCATCCGGAATCAGGGTCCAGCCGGGATTTTCCCGCTGAATATCGGGCAACTGCTCCTCGGTAAAAAATTCTCCCACCGGCTTGGCCGGATTTTCAAATCCGGGATCATTGCCATCAACGACCACCTGTGTAACAACCGTGACGCATTGTCCCGTGATGGATCGGCGCTGCAGCTCATTGTTTAGAGATTGCTGAATTTGGTAGCCGATTGACCCCTGGGTATCGGCAACGGCGTTTACCATGGGCACCAGGTGCAGTCCGGTTGTCTGGCGGGCTACTTCCGAGCGGCGCATAATAAACCCGACCTGCGGTCCGTTTCCATGGGATATCACGACATGATACCCTTGCTGAATGAGGTCCGCCACGTGTTCGATGGTTTGCCGAACGGAATCATGTTGATCTTCAACGCTGCGTTGATCGCTGCTTTTTATCAGTGAATTGCCGCCAATGGCAATAAAAGTCAATTTGCCCTTCATCTATGCTACTCTCCTTTTTTCTCCAGGTAGATAAGGGGCAATGAGGCATAGAAAGCAGCGCAGCGGACGAGATCATCTTTCCAGGTCTTTTCATTTGGAGCATGTGCCTGGGCCTCTTTGCCCGGCCCGAATCCCACGCAAGGAATGCCGAACATACCCATGATGGAAACACCATTGGTGGAAAAGGTCCATTTATCAACGTTGGGTTTCTGGTCGTATAAATTCTTATACGTTTCTACGGCGGCCTGGGTCACCAAATGATCTTCGGGCAAAATCCATGATGGAAAGTAGCAATCCGTGGGATAAGCAAGTCCGGTATAGGAAGGTTTCTCATACGTATACATTGAAACATCGGCATTGGCCGCTTTAACCGAATCAAGCTCCCGGATCTGAGAAAGCGCCAGTTCTTTGTCTTCACCTGCGGTAAGCCTGCGGTCAATAGAAATGGTACAACCATCGGCCACTGCGCATCGGGAAGGAGACGTATAGAAAATTTCAGAAACTGTCAGGGAACCTTTTCCCAGAAAATCATCGATTGCGAGACGTTCGTGCAACTTTTCCAGATCGGCCAGAATACGCCCCATTTTAAAAATGGCGTTGTCTCCGCGTTCGGGGGCGGATCCGTGAGCGCTGACACCTTTTACTTGCACTTTGATTTCCATGCGGCCGCGTTGACCGCGGTAGATACCGCCATCGGTAGGCTCGGTTGAGACCACGAATTCCGGTTTAAGGCCAAGTTCTTTGATAATGTACTGCCAGCACAGTCCATCGCAATCTTCTTCCTGAACACTTCCAACCACAACCAAAGTGTAGTCGCCTTCCAGCCCCAGGTCCTTGATGATTTTACCGGCATAGACCATAGAAGCCATTCCGCCTTCCTGGTCGCTGGCTCCCCTGCCGCCAATATGTTCTTCGTCTTCAAAACCTTCGTATGGATCGAACTGCCAGTTATCCCGGTTGCCCACTCCAACGGTATCGATATGGGCGTCCATGGCGATCAGGGTTTTGCCATGGCCGATGGAGCCCAAAATATTTCCCATGGGATCTATTTCAACTTTATCGAAGCCAACGGCTTCCATCTCTTTTTTTATCCGTTGTACAACAAGTTTTTCATCACAGCTTTCACTGGGAATACGTATCATATCTCGCAAAAAAGCGCTCATTTCTGGTTTGCAGCGCTCTGCTAATTTATTAATTTGCATAAAATCAATTGAAGGCATGGGTTTAAATTTTCTCCTCCCAATTTATATTCATATGTTTAATTATAAAGACGGATACTTTCCGTACCACACAATATTTTGCCAATTTTCAGGATCGGTGGCGCCCTCGGTGTTGAAAAAAAGCAGCTTTGAGTCCGAATCAATCTTTAATTGCCGTCTCAGTGGTTCCAGGCGGTCATTATTGACCAGAAGATCCAGCAGTCCGATTCCGATGGCGCCGGATTCTCCGGACTCGACAGCCTTGTCGCCTTCTAAGGGATTGGCGAGAATGCGCATGCCATTTGCGGCGACATAATCCTCACAGCTCAAATAACAGCAGGAAAAATCCCTTAAAATATCCCAAGCGATGATATTCGGCTCGCCACAGGCCAGACCGGCCATAATGGTTTCATGGTCTCCGCCAACCGGTTGCGGGGTATTGTCCGAAGAGCCGGCAGAGGCTAAAATACAGGCTGCCCTGGCTGGTTCCATCACGATAAACCGGGGGGAATTGTCACGGAATTTATTTGCCAAATAGCCCACAATAGCCCCTGCCAAAGCTCCTACACCTGCTTGGACAAACACATGGGTCGGCTGCGTATCCATAGATGCCATCTGTTCAATGGCTTCCGAGCACATGGTGATATAGCCCTGCATAATCCAAAGAGGAATTTCGGTATAACCTTCCCAGGCCGTATCCTGAACAACATACCAGCCGTTTTTCTCTGCATTTTCACAGCACAGACGCACGGCGTCATCGTAGTTCAGATCGGTCACCTCAACCTTTGCGCCATGTGAGCGGATATTTTCGATCCTGGATCTGGCGGCCCCCTTGGGCATGTAGATCACCGCCTGTTGACCGAGTTGCTGCGCCGCCCAGGCGATTCCACGGCCGTGGTTTCCGTCTGTGGCGGTAGTAAAAGTGATTTGCCCGATCTGCTGCCGGACTTGATCACTGACTAAGTAGTCATAGCCGATTTGCTCTATGTCAAGTCCGAGTTTTTTGCACATCAGCCGGGCTACGGCATAGCTTCCGCCTAAAACTTTAAAAGCCTTTAGATCAAAACGTGTGGATTCATCTTTTACGAAAATATCACCGGCTTTCCAGGATTTTGCCAGCTGATTCAGACGCACCAAATCAGTCGGTTTATAACCGGGAAGCTTTTGGTGAAAGCTTTTGACTACTGCGGCAGTGTCTTGACTGAACCCCTGAGGCGGGTTTTTCCCGGATGGCTCACGGACAATATACTTGAAGTTCAAATCATCAATTGTTTTCATCTTTTTTTAAAACTCCCGTTATTCTAAAATTAAAGGTCTTGGAAGTTGCATATCCCACGCTATTGCGCAGGATTTTGATTCGCTTTCAAGGTGGGCAGGCAGGTATCTGCTCAACGCCTTTGCTCATTAGCGCAACGGATAAAAATGAGTTCGAATATATGCGGTGTTCATCCGAAAACAGGCCAATCCGGCCGGGAGCAAGGCAAACGAAAAATTTTACCGCGGACATATAGCCGATATTGCGAGGATAAGATTTAAAGCGCAACGAAACTACCGGGCAAACCGTCCATGCCGGGCCAGGCAATGTGAAATTTTCAAGGCCCTAACCTTCCCGAATTTCCTTGAGATAATTATAAATCGTATACCTGGAAGCGCCAAAAACCTTGGCAAGATAGTTTACCGAACCTTTGATCATAAACACGCCTTGCTGTTCCAGGTTGCGTATGATCGTCATTTTCTGGGATTTGTCCATCATGCTCGGCGGCTTGCCGGCGCCCGCAACGGTATTGTCAATAATCGATTCCATGGTATCTGAAAAACTCTGGGCATACCGTTCTACCGGCGTTTCGCCCTCATGATCAGTTTTCAGAAACGTCAAATCCGAAAATGCGTTAGATACATACATAAAATCAGATATATCAAAATTAATGCAAAGACAGCCTTCCAGATTATCTTCATCATCCCGCACAAAAAAAGTAGCGCACTTTAATTGCCGGCCGTCACTGGTAGTGTTTTTATATCCGGCCTTATCGGGTGCATCGTTTCCGAACTCCTGCACGATTCTGAACACAAGATCGGTAATGGGCGCTCCAATCGATCGATTGGTTACATCACCTTCTACATGGACAACGGATTTAGCCATATCTTGAAAATCATGAATTACCACTTCACACCGTTGCCCAAACACGGATACAAGTCCTTTTGCCATGCTTTTTAAAAATTCAAGCTTTTTTGTGTTCATTGTTCTCCTCTTAGTATACAATTTTTTGTTAAGCAACAAAAAAATTGTTGTATATCATAAATATCTTTTTGTTTAAGATTTCAACATATGTTTACAGGATGCCCCGGTAATTTTCAAATTTCTGAAACAGTATAAAAACTATCAACTTTGAAGGGTAGTAAGGTATTTTTTGATCACTTTAGGGTTGCGGTATTGGCAGATCATACGTTAATGCAATAGATTTGAGTAAATTGCAAATATCACAGCTTTTAGGATCCAAACTATGAAATCAGTTTATTTAGCTATATATGAATGTTTGAAAAAAAAACAGCCGGTCATTTTAGCCACAGTGACTAAAAGTATGGGCTCGACCCCAAGAAAAGCGGGAGCCAAAATGGCAATCTTTGAAGATGGCTCCATCATCGGCTCTATAGGAGGCGGCGCCATTGAAGCTGCCGTGACAAAAACGGCCGGACAGCTATGGGACCAGCCTGGAGCGCTTCTCAAAGAATATAAATTGGACAGCCGAAAGGCAGCGGCGCTGGGTATGATTTGCGGCGGCGAGCAGCAGATTCTTTTATCATTTGTGGAGCCCGATCCAAAACACCTGGAGGTGTTTGAAGCTCTGGCCGGGCTTGGATCAAGCAATCAACCGCGCTATCTTTTTACAAAGCTCGAAGGTGATTCTCCGCGTTTTGGCACAGCTCGCCTTGGCTTGATTTGCGCTCAGGGGCAAAAAGCGGGATTCGAGCCCGGCCCGGAATTCGAGGCAGTCATACAAAAAGACCCACCAGATCGGGGGCCGCTGTTTTTGAATAACTTTCACGGATATAATTATATTGTAGAAAAATTATCCTCACAAGCACAGCTCTTTATTTTTGGGGCCGGTCATGTAGCCCGTCCCACGGTGGCCATGGCGGCTATGCTGGGCTTTGAAATCACGGTGTTGGATGACCGGCCTGAATTTGCCAATAAGGATAACTTTCCCCAGGCCCATTATGTTACTGTTTTGAACAACTTTACTGAAGCTTTTTCCGGGTTACCCCTATCTGATAACGCTTTTCTGGTAATTATCACCAGGGGCCACAGCCACGACCAAATGCTGCTTGAGAAAGCTCTTGAATCACCTTCAGCCTACATCGGCATGATTGGCAGCAAAAACAAGGTTAAAACCTGTTTTGAATCCCTGAAACAAAAAGGTTGGAGCAAAACGGATTTGGACAGGGTATACGCGCCTATCGGAATTGACATCGGTTCCGAAACACCGGAAGAAATCGCTGTCAGTATTGTTGCTCAGCTTATCCAGGTAAGATCCCAATGCAAGAAGTAACACCTTTTTCCATCGGCGCTGTCATTCTTGCCGCAGGACTTTCTTCGCGCATGAGCAAATTCAAACCCTTGTTGAAGTTCGGAGACAAGACCGCGCTCGAAAAAGTCATTGACGCTTTTGTTGCGGCCGGTGCAGCGCCGGTTTTGGTGGTCACGGGCCATCGCCATGAGCAGCTCAACTCACGTATTGAGCGAACAACGGCCCGCGCGGTCTTTAATCCTGATTTCCGTCAGGGAATGTATTCATCGGTCAGAAAAGGCGTGGAAGAACTGCCCCGGAATTTGAATTCTTTTTTCGTACACCCGGTCGATATGCCGTTGATATCTAAACACGTGCTTCTCAAATTAAAATCCGCCTCAAAAAACCACCCCGGTCGTATCGTTTATCCCTGCTACCGGAAAATAAAAGGCCGCCCAGTCTTAATTCCCTCTTGTTTAAGGCAAAAAATTTTTGATTTCAAAGAACCGGGCGGTTTACGCCACCTGCTATCAACGTACTGCCAACTCAACCTGGACATTGAGGTAAATGCTCCAGGAATTCTATGGGATATGGACTATGACAAAGATTATAAGCAGTTAGTGCAATTGCACAACTGATAATATAGTCCTTTTTAAAGTATTTGCCAAAGTAGTGGACCAGGACAATCAAAAAGTTGTCACCGAAATGGTTACAAAGCATCGCCTAAGACGATTACCGGAAAAATATAGCATCTTATTCATCCTCAAGGCAAGGCATGCCAAAGTTTGCATATTTAACGTATTCGCTACCTTTGGCATAACGCAAGAGATGGAAAAAAAGACATGCAAGATGCTATATTATTTGACAGATATCGCCTTACATCCGCAAATGGCGCTATTCAGCATACTCCAAAGCAGTATCTTCAGTTCTGTCAAAAGTACTATTGTCTGCTAAGCATTCGATCTTGGCAAACATGGAGTAGAAAAGAATGCTTAATCCCACAAATAGATATCCGCCAACAATTGAATTGAATTCAGGCCAGTGCAGGTTGGGCGAGTGAATAATTCCCAGGCTGGCCATTGCAGCCGCCACCAGAATAAAACCACTGGCAGCTTTAAATTTTCCATCAATTAATAGCGCCAGAAAAGCACCCCACATCAAACCGGTAATGATTGCGCCCTGGCTAAGAATCTGATGCCCAATGACATGAGCCCCCTCACTTGCCATGGCCTCAACTGTTTTAGGGTCGCTCAGACCGGGTATTTGTTGAATACCCAAATTTCCAAGAGCATTGAGCATACTGCCCCATTTCATGACTACAAAAGAAGATATGTGAGGCATCATGGCGATGGCAATGGCCATTCCATGCCTTGTGGGGCAAGTGCGCGCGCTTTCGGAGATAATAATCACGGCGACATAGACAAGAATTGGCGCGGTGGCCGCCAGGGGCACCAGATTGTTAAGAAACGCCATCAATCCGAAACTGGCCGCTAAAAATAATACGATCCCCACCGCCAGAACATAGCCGCAACGGGCCTTTATGCGTTTATAACCAGGATGACCGAGATAAACTGTGGTAGGAAAAGGCGAACCAAACAATGCGCCTAACATGGTTCCAAAACCATCAGTAACCATGGCCACGGATACGGGATAGGAGTCGCCTACTGCTTCGGCGGATTCGACATTATTCATCGTCTCGATAAAGTTATAGATCTGAACCGGAACGAGCACCAAAAACAATTCCGGATGACTGAACAAATGCTTGATACCGATGATCATGTCGCCCAAATACGGCAAAGGCGGATAGAATCCCACACCTTCGAAATTAATTGAGGATTTGCCCAAAAACAAGGCTACAGTAGTTCCCAGAATCAAAGCAACCAATCCGGCAGGCATATTAAACGGCAGCCTGAAACAACCAACCAGACCCCACATGACAACTGCCAAAGAAATGAAACCTATCATGGGTTCCTCGAAAACCATGGTAAGAGGCACCGTGCCGATAAAGACCAAAGCAATTCCGCATAAAGTTCCCAACATGCCTGCTCTAGGTGTCACACGCTTTAAAAAAGGTCCGATCAGAGCGCCCAGCCCGGCGACAATACCACCTAAAAATCCAGCCCCGATACCGATTTGCCAGGCAAGCAGAGCATCATTGGTAGCCCAGTAGATTGGCCCGATGACCCCAAAAAGGTATACAAACATTACCGGCGTGCTAATACCGTATGGCAAGGCGGTGACGTCAGTACGCCCGGTTTTTTCCGCTAATCTTCTGGCAAGGTAGGTATAAACGCAAACCCCCATGAGAATTGCCACGGCCGCGCCGGGAATTATCCGGCCAAACACGATTTGATCTGGCATTTGAAAAACGAATTTGCAAATTCCGCTTAGCACTATCAGGTTGGTTAAATTGTCAGTAAATAGCGCCCAAAAGGCACTCATGTCATTTTTTGAAAACAGCGGGTACTTAAAATCGCTTTTCATCGCACAACTCCCATATTATCTTCGTTAATTGTTCTTTATTATTGATAGATTAACCTTTTCGATAAGCCTCTTTTCCCAATATATATGTGGCTTTAACTGCCCTGTCATCTCCGAGGATCGTCAAAGCAAAAAATTTGTCCGCTATTGTTGTACAGCGTTGCAGGCGTAGGTCCAGCAGTGGCGTGGCCCGGTAATCCAATACAATAAAATCGGCTTCTTTTCCAGGCTCAAAATTGCCGATGGTCTTATCTATCCCCAAAGTTCGTGCTCCTCCCAAAGTAGCAAGGTATAACGATTTGAACGGGGATAACCGGTGTTTTTGAAGCTGTTGGATTTTATAAGCTTCGTTAATCGTCTGCAGGAGGGAAAAACTGGTTCCGCCGCCAATATCCGTAGCCAGTCCGGTATTGACCTTTTTATTTTCAGTTTTAGATAAAGGAAACAGTCCGCTTCCCAGAAAAAGATTTGAGGTAGGGCAAAAGGCGATGCCCGATCCGGTTTTATGGAGAAGTTCAAACTCATGGTCATTCAGATGAATGCAATGGGCAAAGATACTGCGTTTGCCCAACAAACCATAATGATCATAAACATCCAGGTAGCCGGAAGCCCTGGGGAAGAGTTCTTTTACCCATTTTATCTCTTCAAGGTTTTCAGCCAGATGGGTATGCATATAGACACCTGGATGTTCGCGTAACAATTGACCTGCCTTTTTAAGCTGATCTTCACTGCTGGTAGGGGCAAAACGGGGAGTAATTGCATAGCTTAGCCGGTCTTTGCCGTGCCATCGCCCGATCAATTCCGCGCTGTCTTCATATCCGCTTTCGGCTGTATCGGTCAGGTAATCCGGAGCGTTGCGGTCCATCATAATTTTACCGCAAATCATACGCATCCGGCGGTTGCTGGCGGCGCGAAAAAAAGCTTCAGCCGACTGTTTGTGAACAGTAGCCATGACCAGGGCGGCCGTAGTGCCGTTGCGGAGCAATTCATCTATAAAGATATCGGCAACAGCCCTTGAATTATCAGGGCTGGAAAATTCACTTTCCATAGGAAACGTGTAGTTATTCAGCCATTCTATGAGCTGTTCTCCATAAGCGCCTACGATTTGCGTTTGAGGATAGTGGATATGGCAATCAACAAAGCCGGGCATAATCAGGCTGTCTTGATGATGCTCGATATTTACTTGTTCAGGTAAATCCGGCAGCAATTTTTGGTAAGGCCCTGCAGATTCCACCAGTCCGTCTTTGACTACCAGGAGGCCATCCGGGAAATATTCAAAACTTTGCTGATCGCCCACCTGGGCCGGATCATTCAAAGAGTGTAAAATTTCACCACGATAAACTTTTAAGTTTTGACCACTCATATTTTCATTTCCCTTAATTACGAATAAACTATCGAATGGATTTCAACGCCCAAGGCGGACGTTGAAGTTGCCTAACACAATGATACTGCTTTGTACACAATTTTTTTTATAGCTTCAAATAAATTTGATGATCAAGGCCAGCCTTGCATATTTCTCCTTTTAATGTCCAAATAATGATTTTTCTCAGGAAGATATAGACGGCGTATGGGAGTTTACCTAAATATAAAGCGTTTACAACGATTCGGCATTTTTATAATTTTACTTCTTTACTTACACCTTGAGTTTTTACCAAGTATCGGGCTGGATACGATAGCGGCTAAAGGCCGCTTAGAAGCTCCCTGCTTCGTGTAACGAAGGTGGGGGAGCAGTCACCAGGATTTTGTAAAATAACTGGTTGCAAGTTTTCCGATTCAAAAATAGCCAATCGCCGATAGCGAATTATCAATTTATTGGAAAGTAGCATTTTCTGAGCACTCAATTTAAAATTTAGACGCTCTGACGCGAAACGTTGAACACAATCGTAAGAAATTAGAAACACGTATCCATCAACGTGGATTTTTTTAAGATTGGGGGATAGCTTGTGATATGCTACGGTTGCCAGCACTGGCATATGTTTATCATGGTATAGGCCAGCAGTTCGAAGCTAAAATGCCGGGATTGAATTTTCTCAAAACCAAGCAGTAACCGTTTAAACTTGTCATGATAGGCAAATGTCCTTTGCACCGTTATGCCAAGGCATGAACAGCTTTAGGCGATTTGCAGTCAAAGGATATATCATCTTGTTTGTCTTTTTTTTCCGTGGCCCTTAAGTTGTGGCAAAGGTGCGAATACGTTAAGTATGCAAATTTTGGCATGCCTTGAATACGAAAAAAAATCTAAGCGCAATAAGGTATCTGTCAAGATGCTATATTTTTTCCGCCAATCGCCTTAACGGCAAGCCGGCTTTACGGGCGATCCGGAAAAGATGTCCAAGGCTATCGGGCAAAAGGATGCAATCATTTCTGTTGACCGGAACAATCGTGTATGGCGCAGGGACGCAGCCGTGATTATCAACAATTGCGGGCATTTTTTTATCACGCTGATGTTTGTGCCCCGAATAACCGATCCGGTCACCGTCTTTTTTGGCAACGATAAGTACGGCAAGATAAATTGCTCAAACTCATTCTCGTTGAGTTGAACCGGAATTTTGGTATTCACGGGCTTTGCGGCAAACCGTGTCATCGGAGCATCCTTTTTACCGGTTCATTTTTCGAGCCGTAAAAAAAACCATATTTGCCATATTATATAGATAATACGCCGGATAAAAAAAATTTGCAGCCAGTCATGTCAAAATCCCATGGCGAGAATAAGAGGCAAGCCAACTGTTAAAACTAAAAAGCCATTGGCGCTTTTTATCCAATGACCTCTTAGTTTTAAAATATGGGGTGAGTGATGGGACTTGAACCCACGGCCACTTGGGCCACAACCAAGTGCTCTACCAACTGAGCTACACCCACCGTGTAAGGCGCTATTTATTAGCAAAAACAGTAAGACTCTGCAAGAAAAATTTAACAACAAAATAAAAAATTAATTGTCACCCGGCAAGACTTGCGGACATGTTTTGGCAAGACATCAAGATTAATCGATTTTGAGATAATGATAGCAGGAGATCTGCTTAGGCGATTTACAGTTAAATAATATACCATCTTGCATGTCTTTTTTCCCGTCTTCTGTGTTATGCCAAAGGTACGAATACGTAAAGTATGCAAACTTTGGCATGCCTTGAATACGAAAAAAAATTCTGCCCAATATGGTATATTCTTTTCCGCCAATCGCCTTAAATTAAACATACCTAACTTAATGAAACCACTCGGCAGGTTTTATCTCCGGCGTAGAGGCTATATTTATAAAATGATGAGGCGAGAAAATCCCAAGGTCTTTAGCCGAGGGGTTGTTGACATTTCACTGAATTAGTTAGAACACGCACTAAATCCAGTCAAGCTATTGGTGTTTGTTTTGTTTGTGACAAACATTAACGCAACCACAGCCAAATAACATAATAATAAGCACAAGGGTGGAAACATAGGTAATAATTTTGCCAACAGGGCTTATCAGCAGCAAAATCCATACACACAATAGGCTTAAAAATAAAATATTTTTTTTAAACGAATTCATAGCCACTCCTTCAACGTTCAAATACCGGCTCAATAATCTCAACTATTTTACAATCAGTTATTATCGGCAGTTAACGCTGTTACTTTAATTTTTTTTTAAGCAACATGGGTTCCGCGCTATGAGGCATCTTCTAAAGTTCAGCATATATTCGTAAAAATGTTTATAATTCAGCCCTGTATTCATGATACGGAAAAATAAAATATTAGCAGTATCACCTTTGATGTTGTACAATAAATCCGCAAATAATGTTTCCACTCTTTCCCTGTAATATGGAAGTAATCAGAATGACAAAACCGTCAAATACACAAATTAATTTTGCTACAACCGCTTGCACCAATGTCTTGAACGTGGTTGAAGTGCTAAACGCCGTTGAAGATGGGATTTACATCATCAATCAGGACTATATCGTCGAATTTATGAATCAGGCTATGATCGGCATGTTCGGCCCGGGCGTGGGCAAAAAATGCTACAACGTTATCAATGGCAATGAAGTTATGTGCCCATGGTGCCGGGCCAGGGATGTTTTTGAAGCCGGAAAAACGGTACAGTCCGAAATATACATTCCCAGAACGGATAAAACCTTCCGTATCATTGAAGTTCCGATCAAAAATACCGACGGCACCATTTCCAAGCTCAATATTTACCGGGATATTACCACTCATCGAAACCAGGAACTAAAGCTCAGGTCTACGGAGCAAGATTACCGCCGGCTTTTTGAAAATGTAGGCGTAGGTGTTTACATAAGCACCAAGCAGGGACGATTTCTGGACGCCAACCATGCGTTGCTGGAAATGCTGGGTTATAAAAATAAAGAGGAATTTCTCAACCTGGATATTGCGCAAGACATTTATGTTCGCTCTAAGGACCGCCGGGATTTCCAGGAAATGATCGAAAAGCGCGGAAGAGCGGTCAACTACCTGGTGGACTTTAAGCGCAAAGACAATAGCATTATTCCGGCCCTGATAACAGGTCATCTGCGCCATGACCATACAGGCAAGGTTATAGGTTATGAAGGAATTTTTGTGGATCAAAGCCAAATCGTCAAACTGGAGCAGCGCATTAAAGAAACCCACGATTTCCTGCAAAATATAATTCATAGCTCCCCTAATGCTATTATCGGCTCTGATGTTAACGGAGCCATGTTTATCTGGAACCAGGGGGCCGAGGAAACGCTCGGGTACAAATCCAATGAAGTCATCGGCAAAATGGACGTGCGCCAGCTCTATTCTAAAGACATGGCCTACAAGGTAATGAAAATTATGCGGGCCCCCGATTACGGAGGTGTTGGCAAGCTGCGATCTTACCCAATGAATTTTAAACACCAAAACGGGATGCTGATAGAAGGTACGCTATCGGCAAATATAATTTATGATGACCAGGGAAATGAAATGGCGTCGGTAGGTTTTTTTGTTGATTTGGGAGAACGGCTGGCAATGGAGCGCAAACTGCACAGTACCCAGGAGCAGCTTCTGCAATCCGAAAAGCTGGCGGCCATGGGACGCCTGACCTCCCAATTAGCCCACGAATTGAACAATCCCCTTTACGGTATCATGAATACACTTGAGCTGATGAAAACCGAAATACCGGCTAACAATAAAAGGCGAAAACTGCTTGAAATGTCGCTGTCCGAAACTATGCGCCTGGCTGATATGTTGCGCAAAATGCTCAGTTTTTCAAAACCGGATCAGGAAGAAAAAAGTCCTGTGGACATCAATACTATATTGGATGAAATTTTGCTGCTTCATGAAAAACAGCTACGGGAAAACGATATTAGAATCGACAGCAGTTTAACAGATCCCCTGCCGCCTGTTGTTGCTTCAAAAAATCAATTAAGACAAGTGTTTCTCAACATGGTCAGCAACGCCAAAGACTCAATGAGTGAGGGAGGCACACTCGGCATAACCACGACTATCACCGCCAATACAATCAAAATTCGTATTTCGGATACCGGCATCGGAATCAAGCCTGAAAACCTGGATAAAATATTCGACTCGTTTTTCACCACTAAAACAGACAGTGTAAAAGGCGTAGGGCTGGGGCTTTCCGTATGTTACGGCTTCATCAAAGACCATGGCGGCGATATTAAAGTGGAGAGCAAACCCGGGGCAGGCACCGCGTTTACTATTTTATTGCCGGTATCGCCGGAGTAAGGGACCTGCAGGTTTGCAAAAAACTATGCGATTGACGGGAAAAAAAATTAACAAAATGGTATTTTAGGGTCGTGGGAGATACGAATATACCTCTTATGCTCGTCCTTAAGGCGATTTGCAGTTAAAGAATATACCATCTTGTATGTCTTTTTTCCCGTCTTGTGCGTTATGCCAAAGGTGCGAATACGTTAAGTATGCAAACTGATCAGCAAAACTTTGGCGCGCCTTGAATGCGAATCAAAATCCG
>JAAERL010000885.1 GCA_024230435.1 Desulfobacteraceae bacterium | reverse complement strand
CTCTATTTATGTAGATTCTACGGCGCGCCGGCACGCCGTTTTACTTCCTCTAACCACCCAGGATGAGAACCAGTCTATTCTGTTTCAGCGAATTTGCCTTTTCTTGTACTTTATTCGGCCCCTCGATTAGCCGACGTATTTCATTACAGCGCTTCCGCCTTAATTCCCTCGTATTTTGTTCAGCCGCTCTATCAGCCGGCGTATTTAGTTACAGCGCTTCTGCCTTTCACGTATTTTACCAGTGCTACCCACTTTCAGTTTAACCCGTTCTTCAACGATGTATTTAGAAATTGCAACCGATAATTTTCTCATTCACCTCCAACTCAAAACATCTCTTCCAAACAATTCCAATGCTAAGAGGTTCAGGGAACGGTTTATTTGGCGCCCGCTTTAAAACGTGTTAGAAAGTTCCTAAGTTACCTGTAGGGTGATTTAGGATCCATCCAAGCAAAGGAGTTGTGGGATTGAATATTTGAAGTATGAAGGTGAGAATCTACACTGGAGATTGTGCTAACATGATCATTTATCGATATTCCACTATTGAAAATTATGAACCTAATGTTCAGTTATCTTGCCACCATTTCATAGCATGT
>JAAERL010000884.1 GCA_024230435.1 Desulfobacteraceae bacterium | reverse complement strand
TGTGTCAAAGAAGGACACCACCAAAAAAGACAAACCTCCGAAAAAATGGCAGCAACCGCAACAACAAAATTCAGTAAGGAATAATACTAGCAATACTTCTGATTTTGACAGTGCGTGGGCTTCGTTTTCGGATTCACCGTTTGATAATTCGTTTTCAAGCGGCAATCCATTTGCAAATGGAGGAGTTGTAGAGTGGCCTGATGACGATGATGATGGAGTGGATATCAAAAAGTCTAATAATGATAGCAGAGTACGAGGTAAAAATGCAGTATCGGCCAAACCAGAAGCAGCCAAATCAGTTGTTACGTCAGCCCCCACTGCAACAAATACAATAAAGACATCGGCAGCAAGAGCGACATCACAAAGTAAACCCCGTCCTCAAAAGGAGCCGGTAATAAAAAATGATGATGAAGTAGAATTCTGGGGAGTGGAGTCTGACGAGGTTACTAACTTAACAAACCTTAACGATGACTGGGGCGAAATTCAATCAGAGAAGGAAGCTGATATTGCTGCCTTATTCAAATATCGATCGGGTGGCAAAGGAGAAAAGGCGACAACCGGTAGTAGTTCATCTGGAAAGAAGA
>JAAERL010000883.1 GCA_024230435.1 Desulfobacteraceae bacterium | reverse complement strand
TTGCAGCGTTCTACAACTGGCCTGCCATGACCTTCTTGGCATCGCCATGTGGCCCAACGAACCCACACAAACCACCAAACCCATAACCGTAGCAGCACAACGCAAACAACGACACACTCCACCGCCGCAACGCCGCCGGCGATGGTAAACATAGGAGATTTTATTATGAACGAAAACTGCTCAAATAAAGACATGCTCTTTGGAATGGATGAAATATGCCCGATCTTACGCAATGTAAGCCAAGCCACGGTCTTGAAATGGTACCGGCAATATGAAGACCTTCCTATCCGAAAATTGGGCGGACAATGGGTCTCAACGCGCAAACAATTGAATCAATGGTTGGAAAAATTTGTTGCAGGCGAAATATCCAACAAAAATCATAACCGTAACTAAACCGTAAAGGGGCATGAAAAAAAGCATTTCATGCCCCGGTCAGGCCACGTATTAGCCACATGCAAAATAAAACATCGTCAAATTCACAAAGAAACATCCATTGCCCCTTTTACACCAAATGCCTTGATGACCGGGCATATAAAAACCTGCCTTCATGGTCCTGCGATTCTTGCCAGTACAAAAATATCCAAAAACGCATACCCGTACAGGATACCGAAGGGTGCTATATCCTTTTGTGGGCGATTTTCAATCCTGAACTTTATTCAAAATATTTAAGGTTGAAAGTAAGCAGGGTAATTTAAAACATATTTAATCCGTATAAAGCCAATCATTTAACGCGGAACCCAACAAGATTATAAATAATGGCAATTTAGGATGGTTAGAACCTTCCGGGATTGCCGTTTTGTTTTTTTACGGCGACAAAATTTCTTCTCCCCTTTTTTTGTTTCTTGACGATTCTTTAAAATTTTGGCATGCTGCAATTGCGAACAAAACCAGACACGACAACCGGTCGTTAAACGGTATTTTTATTTGTACCTATAAAAAATAGTTTGCGCTATGGGGCCGGTATCCGAAAGGACTGGAAACAACCTTGTTTGGTTTGTTCGCACCCCTACGGCGCATTTTGTTTTTGGAGGTGCAAGATGTCAGAACTTATCACAATATCCAACCAGAAAATTTCCAATCAAAAAATTGATACGGTCAACGCCAGAGATCTTCATGAATTTTTAGGAGTTCGAAGAGATTTCACAACTTGGATAAAAGCACGGATCAAACAATATTATTTTGTTGAAAATCGGGATTTTACTTTGATTCACCCAAACGGGGGAATCAAAGGAAAAGGCGGTGATCGCCGTTCAAAAGAATACCACCTCACCCTCGACATGGCCAAAGAACTATCGATGGTCGAGCGCACAGATCGCGGCCGGGAGGCAAGGCAGTATTTCATCGAGTGCGAACGGATAGCCAAAGCCAAGCCGGTTAACCCTTCCGCTTCCCCAAAACGCCAGCCAATCCATCCGGTCAACACCGATGTTCTTTTCAAACGTTCATACGACGGCATAACGGAGATTGAAACAACACCGGCAGAACTGGAAACGTTACAAAAATATTTCTCCGAAAAGGAGCTTGAATTAATTTGCATCCTCCGAAGCCTGAACAGCGAACGCCGGAGCAACGCCTATAAAAATGTCCATATGACATATAAAGTCATGCACCGGGTTCGCCAGCAGATGTCACACAGACCGGACCTGTCCGAAAGGGAGGCAATTCGGCACCTAATCAATAAGCGTATAGGATTAACTTAAAATAAAAAATTCCCTGCAATAGCGATGGGTAGCCACGCAATAAAAATCAGGGCACTCCTTGAAAGATAAAGCCGGTTGACAAACCATCAACCGGCTTTTGATTTAGTCAGCTTGTGGGTTGGATTGCGTGAAACGGGCCTTTGTCAGGTTTGATTTGGTTTTTCGTCGGGATGCGCAGCCGCATGTTTGTATACCCATGTCCTTAATTGAAGGAAAGCCATGCCAAATAAAAGAATCATTCCAATTATCTCAAAAATTAACCATGACTTGCCAATAAATCTTATCAAGGGCCGGTATGGTTCATGCGCAAGCCTTGAAGCTTTCATTCTATCGTGAAAACCTTCTAATTTTTTGATATATTCTTTCAGGTTTACCTGAGCCTTCGCTTTTATTTCATCTATTGAAACGTCGTATTCGTATTGGTGTTTTTTTTTATATCGTTCATAGAGCTGCTCGGTGAAAATGATTTCATTGGGATTGTCCGGATATATTAACTCTTCAACAATTTCATCATCCAGGTAGCAGAATAATTTATTTTTATAATGGTTGATATTCCAAAAATAATCTTTCATTTCCAAATTTAAAGCTCTTAGTTTTTTTATATCATTCGTTATAGGTAAATTTAGCTTTAATACTGGATAAATATAATGAGCCAAATCGGAGGTGAATCCAGCCATTGAAAATGAATCACTATAGATAAGCATTTTTTTATTTATTTTTATTAAATCTTCAGGCGTGAAGTTATTTTTATTTGCGAAACTTTCACATTTCAACTTGTTTTTCGACAAGTTAGGTATGTTGATGCCTATTAGTTCTTCAATGTCAACTGTTTCATCAATTAATTTTTCTGATACATTGCAATACCGTATGCCATAGAGCGATGGATAGAGCAATAAAAGGGAAAAGCCTATAATTAAATTCAATATTTGTTTCACGTGTTTCATACTAAATTTCCAGTAATTAATTCAATTTGCGAGTAATCCAATGATTCGTATCTAAAGATGAAATTGTGTCCAATTCTCGCAGGACTTCTATTGTGGACCAGTTTTCACAATTATTTTTTTTGTCTTCTTTAGGTATGAAAATATCATCACGAACATTTAGCCTGACATTTACTGTTGTTTTATCATATTGGGTAAACGGTTCAGGATCGGTTTCTTTTAAATTCAGATAGATGTAATTTATGTTATCATTTTCATCTCTTACAACTTCGCTGTTTTTTTCCAAATTTATATCACCATTTACTACTACAATTTCATCCGTATCTACATAAACCATTATCTTGCAATGTGATGCTGGTTTGTTATAGTTTCTGTAGTTAATTGATGATTCTATTTCAAAAACGGAATTTTTTTCAAGATACCTTGGATATATAGCTAAAATATGGCCGTTAATTGCTCCGTGGCTCCTGAGACTAAAATTTGATAATAAGGCGATAAGATTATCACTCTCTTTCATTGCATTGGTAGTGGGTAATTCCAATGATGACCAAATTGGTTCTCTTCTATCTGCATGCTTTTTATTTCCTAAAAATGAAAACTTGGCAAATTCTTCATGGGCAGAGTCCTGCAACCATGTGGCAACAACACCTCCGGCAGAGATCAAAACAGCTCCTATAACCCCAATAATTGCAGCTATTCCAAATGTCTCAGGGGCTGCACCAAGACCGGCAATGACTGCCGCCGCAGAGTAAGCACTGCAGGCTGCGCCCAGGGTTTGCACACCATGACCAAATGCCTTGCCGTAATCATATTTTCCAAAAGCCGCATCCAGAGCATTTTTCTCGAAATCTATCATGTCGCTTACGCTGGCAAAGATGCCGGCTATTGACGCAGCAGCTTTAGCGGCATTTTTAGCAGCTTGCCTTTTGATGACATCTTCCATGCAGTCAAGCAAATGGGCGCTTAAATCGGCGCTGGCACCAGCTACACTATTGAGCTTTTTTAAAAATTCCTCCTGGCTGGTTATGTTTTCCGATTTTTGAAAATTAGCTACTGAAATGCTCAGGTTGGCGATGTCGAAAAAGGTGCCCAAGGATAACTTAATGGATTTAAAACACGGTTCAAATTCTGTAGCTACCGCATCCAGTGATTTGACGGTTTTGTCATATTTGCGGGGAAGCATGTTTTTGATAGCATCCGAGGCAGTCAGCTTTTTAAAAGTCCTTTCTATTTTAGCCTTTTTCTTGGAGCTTTTTATTCCTGAAGTGATGGATTTTCCTTCTCTTAAATTCCTGTGAATGACTTTTTTGTTTCCTTTAAGTTCGGCGGAAAAATTAATATTGCCAAGGTATTCGATAACATCTGCGTTTGTTACCTCTTTTTTTATTTTAGAAAGCGTTTCAATAAATGCTGAAAAAAGGTTTTCATACGTTTTTATCGCAGCAAGATATCCCCAGCGAGAATTGGCAAAATCGATTTGTTTCTCGGGCTTCTTGCCTGGTGGATGAAAAATAAATTTCGATGGAAGGCTTTCCTTATCGTTTAAAATACGCATGGCCAAGGTGTACCCGGCTTTGGTTTTGGTGATATTTTCGGTAACCATCGCCCATACCTGGTAAGCTGTTGACATAGCCTGAAGCCCTGTTTCCATACAGGCTTTGTTGATAGCGGCAAACTCGACTGATTCAATGCAATGGGCAAGGTAAGCGGTAGCTTTTTCGGCTTTTTCCCACAAATCGTGGTTTTGCTTCTTGTAGTCATCGAGAAATTGATCAGGCTGGCCCTCTTCAAGCTTATCGGTAATGCCCATTTTGTCCCCGTCGTGATCGATCCAGGCCTTGAGCGTTGAAGCGATAAACAACTGCGCAGACCTTTCTTCGTCCGTCTGGTATGCAAGGCATTTTTCGATAAGTGGCTTCAAATATTGGTTGCTAACATCCACGGTCCAGGAAAACGGGTCAGGTACGCGAATTTGTTTGTTAAGCGTATCGCAGAAAACGTAAGCCATGCTCTTGGTATGGTTTGGGTCGCTAAGCAGATAATTAATCGCATTTTCAGTCAGTTGAACAGGGCTGAGTAAAAAATAATATGTGTAACGGCTTTCTTTAGGGCCGGGATCAAGCTCCAATTGCCCCAGTGTTCTTCTTTCATGGGGCAAAATAATCATTTTGTTTCCGTTGATTTTTGAGTAGCCTTCCCATTGACCTTTTTTAACTGCCTGGACTTCGGCAATCAGCTCATTGTCCCTGAAGGCATACAGCCATTTGTTTTCGATCTCTTTCCAGTTGTTTTTTTCTCCTGGATAGACAAGCTCCTTGATGTGGACGAAATATGGATTGCTGATGGTAAACAGTCCCATTCCGTCAATATCGCTGCATCCATAAATTTTCCGTTTGATAACAACGGCTGCCGGGTCTGAAGGGGGATGTTGGTTGACCGGTTCGCAACGGTCGCAAATAGGAATATGGAATTGAAATTGTGAACTTTTCGAGTCAAGGACCGCTGGCTCCGTATATTGCTCCATGTTAGTCTCCATTGCTTTCAGTTATTATCTGCCGTGAGCTTCACCAAGTTGGCTTGTCGTGGGATTATCAGATTCTCCGCTGGCTTCCAGGCCGTGGGCGGATTGGAAGTTTATCAGGGTGTTTTTTGTCTGATCGTCAGGATTTTCAGTCACGTTAATATCAAAGCCCAGGTTATAAAGGCGTTGTTGAACGCCGGGAACTTGCTCCGTGGGATCAAGAAGACCAGTTTGTATTTCATAGCATTCTTCTCCTATCTCTGATTTTACACGCAACAGCGCTTTTTTAACGTCTGCTGGCACCTTGGCCTTGACATAACCTTGCCCATCGGTTTTGCCTTTGATGATGCCGTTTTTCCCGGTATCAAGTTCATAAGTTTCGTTTGCTCTGGACCTGCCATATTGTAAAAGACGAAAACGTATGGGAATCAGCGGAAGGTCTTTATAGACAAATTCATGTCTTTTTTCAGTTGTACATAAAGCTGCTTTGACGCCTTTTTCTGGTATGAAAAGTTTATCATCGGCAAAAAGTATATTTGGATTCTTTCGTTTTTCTTTCAGATCGCTGTTTTTGGGATGATCCCAAATATCTTTAATTCTTTTTCCGTGCCTGTGTGCGATTTGATATAGGCACTCGCCCTTTTTAACAGTGTGAACTTTGCCGGTTGTCTCATCGGAATAGTCGATTGTTTCTGCATCTTCAATAGGGTCCCAGTTGCTTTTATCTTCGTTAAGCCAGGAAATTTCCCAGTTGCCCGGAGGTATTTTATTGATGCGTCCGATGCCATCGGCTCCGGTGTCCGCCAATTCGTAATTTGTTTCACCGGTGCGAACCGAAAAGGTTTTTCCTGAAACGGGCTTTGCATCTTGATCCGTAAGGCGCACTTCGATCCAGGATGCTTGCTCTTCTATGGCGGTTTTTCCAAGATCTGCAAAGCCCCTTAACGGGTATTGGCCCGGGGAAAACGCCATAGCACCCGATGCGCCGGCCGGGGCGGCTTCGGCGCTGTTTTTGGTTAAAAGGGCGGAAGGAATTGTTTCGAGCTTGCCGGGCAGGTCATCGGTGGCCTGTTCCGGGGCGGCAGGCGGGATGACATTGAGGCCGCTGCCCGAGCTGGATGAGCCTCCGCTGTTTATCTTAACGTCCGGTCCTGAAATTGCGATACCGCTTGAATCCAGTACGATAAAGCTTGAGCCCGCCTTTAAGGTTACCGAAGCCCCTGACTCAACAACCAGATCCGAACCAGATTCCAGGTTCATGCTTTCGCCTGCTTTAACCGCGTAATTGGTTCCGGCCTTGTGCTGCCAGTCTTTGCCGGTGCTAAGAGACTCGCCGCCGCCGACCTGTATTTTCCGGTCGGATTTTATGTTCAGATGACTTTCATTGTTGATCTGCTCGTAAAGCGTTTTTTCAACTACGCGGTGATCGTTGTTGCCAATGAATGTGCGGCGGTCGTTTTTGACCCGCAGGTCCATATCTCTTTGAGCATGGAAAAAAAATTGTTCGAAGCCTTTGCGGTCCTGAATTCTTAATTCATTAAATCCATCTGCGCCGGGAGACGAGAGACTTTTTATGGTGGCCACG
>JAAERL010000882.1 GCA_024230435.1 Desulfobacteraceae bacterium | reverse complement strand
TTGCAGCGTTCTACAACTGGCCTGCCATGACCTTCTTGGCATCGCCATGTGGCCCAACGAACCCACACAAACCACCAAACCCATAACCGTAGCAGCACAACGCAAACAACGACACACTCCACCGCCGCAACGCCGCCGGCGCTGGTAAATATAGGGGATTGTTATGAACAAAAACACTGAAAAAGACATGCTTTTTGGAATGGGTGAAATTCGTCCGGCTCTACGAAATGTAAGCGAACCTACTGTTTTGAAATGGTACAGGGAATATGAAAAGTTTCCGATGCGAAAACTTGGCGGTCAATGGGTTTCATCCCGGACAAAATTGCAGGAATGGTGGGAAAAATTTGTTACAGGGCAAATATCCAGCAAAAAACATTAAACCCTACTGTGCCGAATGAAATCAAATCATTTTTATACAATCGAGCACTCTTCCAAGACTTAAATGTGAGGGCTGTCGGCGGTGCATTATGCTCAGAATGATTGTGTGGTTTTTATGGGCAACTAATTTTTTGGTAATTTTTCTGCTATCTTAGGCAAGATATACATACCTTTTAACAAGTAATCAGTTACATCTATTGCGGCATTTAGTTCCTCAATTTGGTGCTCTTTTATTTCATGAACTGCCTCGTTTCCCATAAATCTGAGATTATGTAAAATTGTAGCTCCTTCTTTTGTAATATAGCCAGAATTTTCAAGATCATCGATTTTTTCTTTTAAATTCGAACCTGAAATATTTTTGTCTTTACAGATTGCTTCGATAATTGCTCGTACACCAAAGCCAACCATTACGTTCATTTTTTTGTTCAATGCGGCACTAGTCTCTTTGTATATTTTTTTTACTATGGAGGGTAGCAAATCCAATTCTGATAGTGCTTCCCGACCTTCCGATAATTCAGGGTATTGAAACCTTTCTGTACGTATAAATTGTTCACCGGTTAAAGGGTTTACATCCAAATCTTCTGAAAATTGAGTTTCTTTAAGAAATGTCGTATTCATACAACCTTGACATTGAATTAAATGATGAGATTCCCATGAAGAAAGTTGACCATCATCCGATTGCCAGTGAGATTCATTTGTCGCTAAAATTTCATGACGGGTAGGATTGTCACAAGTTGAACATTTTAAATTAATATACATTTTTTTTGAAGGTGTCTGTATTTCACTTTTTAACAATTCGATCATTACTACCTCTCAATTATATTATTTTAAAGTTAATGAATGCATAATCGGTTGAAATGGGGCTTGACTTATATCCTCATAGAAGGTCGGATCACGTTCCTCGATCCGACAATTAGCTGATATTATATAATTTATAAATTACAATCAGGGACAATTGATACCTTCTTAGATTGCCGTTATTCAGGTTTTTGTGTTGCATTTTGTTGGATTTTCGTTCCTCAATCCAACCTGCGCCGCTGTCAGTGATCCAGTGCTAACCGTGGGTTACGGCTTCTTTTTCCAGTCAATCTTGAAATTGGATGGCCAAAGTGAGGTTGAATCCCATTTAGAAATTTTATCTTTATACTCATTCCATTTTCTATAGGTTTTTTTCAAATTTTTTGTAGTTGACCATTTTTTATCCAGATTTTTCATATGATCGTATTGGGGAACAGGCAATCCTCCAAGATTAGATTCCCAAAGGATTTGTCCTGAAATAAATGACGCAACCTCATAGATAATTTTATGACATGTTTCCAAATTTTCTAATGTAATTCTTTTCGCATTATCAGATAGAGTTGTTCTTGTCTCTGGAGCTGCTGCATGCGCGATGAATTTATCGACATACTTTTTAATATTTTCACATTTTTCTATTTCAGATTCTAAATGTTGGAAAACTTCAATTTTTATGAGATCATTTTTTGACCGTTTATTGGGGTTTACTTGTGCTAAAATATCAAAATTTTTATGGGCTCTATCTGACATGGGGAAAGCAGTGGGACCATACGTCGGTAAGCTACCTGAATGACCTATTTTTTCATTTTTGGGAAAAGAAGATAGCCATTTCCTTCGAACTAAATCGTAATCATATGGCAGACCATCATAACAAACATAGTTTTCGCGAGTCATCAGATCCAAATTATCTTCAATATCTTTTAAAAGGCGTCTTAACGAAATAACAGCCAAATTAGGATTTTTTTTTGGTTTTTCAATAATCTTTCTTATTGCTACTGCTTGGGTAGTGGCAAAACCGGCATCAAAGAGGCGGATGACCGGACCGTTGAAACCAACTTCTCTTTCAAGTTCCTCAGAAGCAATCTTTCTCAATTCATTAACAACTAAAAATAGAGCATAATCCCAAAGAATTGTGTATATCTGCTGGGATATCGAGTGAGGATCTTCGCCATACAACCATTTAATCCATTTAGTGCGACTTTTTCGGAATGATTCCCCTTTCCTTTTATCGCAGAAATCACATTGGTCGATTGAATATTTGTATTTGAATCTATCGTTCATATCTTAAGACCATAACGCACGATTCACCCGCGAGCAGAGCGTCAGCCCTGCGAGTTGGATGTAAAAGCGAATGTTATATTTTTTTTTCAGTTATTCCAAAATCGCTATCTGTCCTGACTATTCTATAAAGATCAACTTCATGGTTATAATGATCAATAATATTTTTTATTAAATCAATGTCCGAATCAGGTGTGTTTAGTCCAAAGAATATTTGTTTCATATAATCTTTTTCTATTTTTAAAGACCCTGGCTTTGATTTGATAATCCTCACTTCATTTTCATATTCCCAATCCGGACTTTTCGCAGCTAAATAGTTCTTTGCCAATTCAACGCCTAAACTATCTGATTCAATTGGTAATTTTTTAGCAAAATCAATGAACCAATTGGTCAAGGAATTCTTTTCATAGGTGACCTTAACAATTCCAATAAATTTATTACCATTATTTAGCGCCGTAGGTCGGATCACGTTCCTCGATCCGACAATTAACTGATATTATATAATTTATAAATTACAATCAGGGACAATTGATACCTTCTTAGATTGCCGTTATTCAAGTTTTTGTGTTGCATTTTGTTGGATTTTCGTTCCTCAATCCAACCTACGCCGCTCCGGAATCAAACATGAGCCAGAATATATATTCTTTATTATTTTGAAAAAATAGAAAAACCATATACGAACAGATTACCGAATATACCGATTACCAGTGACCCAATAATTACATTCCAAAGAAATTTTTTCCTATCTACAAGCTTTTTGTAATTTTCTTCACAATCTCCCCACTCAAAAACATATAATGGATAACACTTTTTATAAAGGTAACCCCATGAAATTAGAATTATAAGCAATGGAGATATAATAAAATAGAGCCTGATATCAACGAACAGCTCATAAAGTTTAAGCTTATCGCTTTTTTTTAAATACAATTTACCAATAGTCTGAAAAATCGCATCAATTTTTTCATCGTTTGTTTTGGCTTTTTCAGCAATTGAAGATAGGTAAATGAGTTCTTTATCAGACAATTCAAATCTTTGGTCTTTTTGCTCGCCTTCTATAAATATTGAAAAAAAAAGTAATACAAATGCAATTGTAAGGGCAAGTATATGGCTAAAAGCATATTTATTTTTAATCTTATATATTAGACCCGATAGGTAACATCTTTCTAATTGTTCCTCAATTTCGCCTACTGTCTCGTTCAACCAATTAAATGATGGTGAGCTACCAGTTACAGCTATACTACTATTTATCAATGAACCTGCAGCAGAGAAATCGACTGAAATTGTAGTGCTATTATAATCTTCATCCTCAAATTCCCATTGAATTGATAATTTCGTAATTGGATTAATAAGTGAGTTGTCTAAATCAAATAGAGATTCGATATTACTGATACTGTGTTTTTTACCCTTTTTTAATTCAACTTCATATATTGTTTTGATCTCATTTGCTCCAGAAATCAATTTAAAACGTTTATTTGTTACCTCGCATAGCCTATAGAGCTTTGTTTTATTTAATATAAATGCATTGGTAAAATATCTCGTGACTTTATTAATACCCACTTTGTTTCTCCATATTGTATGTTACCATATTTCTCAATGACGAAGGGACTGAGTCTGTTGAAAAAAAAGTTTTACGCGATCTCCATCTTCAATAATCAAACTTGAGACGGTGTTTTTGGAGCCACTGCAATATTTATATGTCGATAGATAACTTCGCCTTCGCTTATGTCCTCAGGCACTTTAACTTCGTTGCGAGAAATAACAACGGCGTATCTATAGCCAGTTAACTCAATTCCGGCGAGTGCTCCTTTTGCGTAAAGCTCAGCCTGAACCCGAGCCTTCTCGAATTGCTTTTGTGACTCGTTCCTACCATTAACCTTTTTCCACTCCGTAAGCACAATGCCGTCTGCATACCGGTGCATATTAATGAGATCGGTTGCGGCTTCCTGGTAAACTAAGTCTGTGCGTGCTCCCTGCGCATCAACTTTAAATGCCCAAATACCGTGTAGTAAGAGATGAACAGCCCCTAATTTTTCACAGGCGACCTCACCATCATCGAATGCCTTTTCCCATTTTGCACGAAAATCAGTATCGGCAACAATTGATCGCTGCAAGTGCAAAAATGCTCGCTCAGACCTTGCTCGAATAAATTCCTGAACATCCGATAGTATAAAGGACATTTCGCTCTCGAAAGCGTATAGGATAATCAATAATGCCCGCATACGTGCGCCCTGGGTGCTACTAGATTCATCCGTAATCAAATTATCAGTTTTTTCTACTATGTTTTCTGTAGCATCCAATGCTGCTGGCGGAAGCGACTGTTGGAAATCATCTTTGAAAGATCGCAACGCTATATTAATGTATTTGATCTGCTCAAAAAGGAGTTTCCCAGTGCCATAACTGTCACTCGATTCGATTGCAAGGAATTGAGCATGAAGTTGTGCAGCCTGCATAAGGCCACGGATACGGCTCGATAGCGTTTTCCATTGATCAGCATAATTCATTTTGAATACCCATAATCAAAGGTTTGCGTATAACGTTTTTGTTGGTTTGCCCAATAGTCGCAATATAATACGCCTGATTAAGGACCGAATTTGTACTATGCTGCAAATGTGCACTCTAAAATTTGGCATTTAGTGAACATAATCTACAAACTTCGTTGGCTGAATTTGGTGGAGCTAAATTTTATTAACTACCTTTCTCCAAAACCTGTCAAGCGAAAAAAACGAAAAATATCAAAAAATTAGCGCCAAATACCCCTAAGATATCCAAAAATACCCAAAAATACCAAAAACCGCCCAAAACCCCATGTTAAGACTGAAGGCATCTTGAACATTATCATTCTCAGGAGTCTTGCATGTCTTACACCCAAGAAGATTTAACTGCAGTTCAAAACGCAATCATCGAGCTTGCCACCGGCAAGCGCACGGTAAGGCTCATGGTTGCCAAAAACGAATACGAATTTTCCGAAGCAAAGCTTGATTCATTAAAATCGCTTCGTGCTGACATCCAGCAAGAATTGGGCAAAGTCCCCCAACGCGGATACATCCGCAACATTCGGCGGCGATAACGTTAATGAAGCTTACCAGAATAAGAAATCTTGATCTTCGCAAAAAAAGCGTTAAACGCTCTGCCAGCTACGCAGCAGCCAAACCGCCTACCATGTCCAACGGCTGGAACCCGTCAAACGCGAGTGTCAATACCATCATCGCCGCCTCAACTGATACCATGAGAGCAAGGATTCGTCAATTAGTTCGGGACTTTCCCTATTTTGCCCGTGCTGTCAATGTGCTGGTGGATTACATAGTTGGTGAAGGGATCGGATTCCAAAGCAAGATCCAGCGCCCTAACGGTGAACTTAATGAAAAACTGATCCAGCAAACTGAGGACAGCTTAAACTTCTGGGCGGATCAGGCCGATTTTTCCGGTAATCTGCACTATTACGAGATGATGAGACTTGCAAAGCGTCAGGATTCCGAAACCGGAGAATTCATCCTTATCAAGCGATGGGAAAACGATCCTAAACGCTATTTGCCGCTTTGCTACCAGATGGTTGAACCGGAGTGGCTGACCGACATGGGCGCACGGTTAAGCTCACGCCATCACAGCATCGAGCAGGGCATTGAGTATGACACCCGCACGGGCAAAGCAATTGCATATCATTTTTCAGACCCGGACAGCTACGGCCCACCGATCAGAGTAGAAGCAGAGCATGTAATCCACAAGTTTGACACCCTGCGCCCCGGCCAGCGCAGAGGCGTTTCACCTTTTGCGCCAGGGGTTTTGGTAGCAGATGATTTAGCTTCGATGATGGATGCCGAAATAAGCGCAACTCAGGCCGCAGCCAAATGGGTTGCGATAATCAAACGCATGGCCCCGCCGCCGGAGCTGGGACAATATAGTCTTGGCCAGCAACCACATGCTCCGCAGCATAATCAGGATACGGAACCGCCCGGAGAACGTATTGACTACCTTGAGAACTCAATTATTGAATACCTGCGGCCCGGTGAAGATGTTGAGCTAAAAGCAAACCCCCGTCCATCCGGGAACTTTCCGCCCTTCGTGCGAATGGTTTTGTGCATGTTCGCAGTTGTTTCAGATGTGCCCTATGAACTGATTTCCGGTGATTATTCAGGCTTAAGTTATGCGACTTTGCGAGCTATCAGAAATGATTTTGCATCCCTGCTGCGGCCCAAGATCAAACGGCACATCCGCCATTTTTGCGACCCGACCATACTGCCGTTTTTTCAGACGGCGGTGGTGTGTGAACGACTAAGGTTTCCGGTTTTTTTCGCTAACCCGTTGCCCTGGATCAGGCGCGAATGGCAACCGCCGGGACAAGAAAGCGTTGACCCGTTAAGAGAGGTCAAATCCCGCATCGATGAGGTGAATACCCGGCTGCGCTCTCCGCAGGAAGTGATTCGGGCACGGGGCCGCGACCCGGAAACCGTAGTCAAAGAAACCGCACAGTTTTTCAAGATCTGTGAAAAACACAAAGTGTTGCCAAAAGATGCTTCAACGGCCCTTGCAAATAACCCGGCGGCGGTTGAAAAACAGGATTAAAATTATGCCTGATCTAATAAATCAAAATATTGGCCGATCAACTCAAGATGAATTTATCTCCCGGTCCCAGGCAGGCGTTGTCAAGCCGTCAAGCTACGATGAATCTAACCGGTCAGTTGAAGTTGTAGGAGCTACTCAAACCCCTGCGCTTGTCTGGGATCCTAAAAGATATGAAGCCGTTGAAGAAGTCCTTTTAATGTCCGGTTGCAGGATTCCCAAGGGAAAAAAGATTCCACTTACCATCGAGCACGGCCGAAGTGCTGAAGCGGTAATCGGTTCATTTCAGGAAATGAAAACCGAGGGCGAAAAGCTTACGGGCAGGGTGTCTTTTTCTTCATCAAGTGACGCGGAACCTTATCACCTTAAAGTTAAAGAAGGCCACCTTGAACGCTTTTCCGTCTATTACCCATCAGCAGGCCGCAAATCCGTTTATATTGCCAAAGACCAGTCGGCTACCATCGAGGGCAAAACCTATCACGGCCCGTTGCTTGTTACAAAATCCTGGACACCTACGGCCCTTGGGCTGGTGTTATTCGCCGCCGATGATAACGCCAAGGCCCGATCGCAAACAAAAGAAAATCACAAGGAGAAAAAGAGTATGGACAAACGCCTGAGAGCATTTCTGGAGCGTTCCGGCCTGGATGCCGATGCAACCGAAGATCAAGCCTGGGAATTCTTAAACAAGTTGAATATGCAGGGTTCAGAAGATCCATCAGGAACCGGACAGGAAGATGATACGTCATCTGATAACGCCTTGGATTCAAATTCAGATCCGGCGCACGTTGCCCGTTCGGCAATTGATACGGCCATTGCAGACGAACGCACCCGGACTGCTGAAATCAATTCAATGTGCGCTCAGTTTTCCTGCGGGCATCTGGCCGATGACATGGTAAGAAGCGGCTTGTCTTTGGATATCGCCCGGCAAAAAGTCATGAAGCACCTTGCCGCACAGGATACACCGGTTCCGGTCCGGGCAACAATTCAGGCAGATGAAAAAGACAAGTTTCGCAGCGCCGCAGGTGATGCAATGCTTATGCGCTCAGGGTTTGACATTGAAAAACCGGCCAGCGGAGCTGAAGGGCTTTGCGGATACAGTTTAACAGAACTTGCAAGGCATGCGCTAAGAGTTTCAAACCAGCAAACGCGCGGAAACGCCATGGAGATGATAGGCCGGGCTTTGACATCCACTGATTTTCCCCTGCTCCTTGCAAACACCGTCAACAAATCATTGCAGCAAGGTTGGGAAGAAGCCGAAGAAACCTGGCGCACCTGGTGCGGCACTGGATCAGTAAGCGATTTTAAAAAGCACAGCCGTCCGCGTTTGTCCGAAGCTGCCGACCTGGACCTCATGCCGGAAAAAATGCCATACAAATACGGCGAGCGATCGGAAGAACAGGAAGAATACCAGATTGCCACCTACGGCAAGATGGAGGCGATTACCCGCCAGACGATCATCAATGACGATTTAGGCGCGTTTACAGACATTCCGCGCAGCCACGGCGAAGCAGCAAGCCGCAAGGTTGGCGATGTTGCCTGGGCTGCGCTGTTAGACAATGCCCTCATGGGTGACGGCCGTGCTCTTTTTCATGCAAAACACAACAACCTGAATCAGAAAAAACAAGGCCCGGTGGGCGTTGAAATTTTAGGAAATACCATTGCCGCCATGAAGCAGCAAAAAGACATGGCCGGAAAGCGCAGACTGAACATCCGCCCGATCTTTTTTGTCGCGCCAACAGCTTTAGAAGGAAGCTGTGAAGTCTTTTTCAGGTCGGAAAAGTTTGACGATGACAGCGCAAGCGCAACCCGCGCAAACCCATACGCAGGCAAGTATTTTAACCGGATTTATGAACCGCGCCTGGATGATTTCAGCGAAACCGCCTGGTATCTTTCCGCCGCCAGAGGCAAAACCATCAAGGTCTTTTTCTTAAACGGCGTACAAAAGCCTTATGTCGAGCAAACCAAAGGCTGGTCCGTGGACGGCGTTGAATACAAGGTGCGCATCGATGTTGGCGCTAAAGCGATGGACTGGCGCGGACTTCAGCGCAACGATGGATAGGCTTTAACATTACTATCATTTTTAAATTTTAAAATGGAGAAATTGACATGCAATCAACTGGCCTTACACCGCATAAACGGCTTGCCTTTTTCGAGTTCAACGCACAGCGCCATGGCACCGGGCAAGGACAAATCAGCGTAAAAGGTGATCCTATTCCCGCAGGATCGGTGATCACAGGCGGCTTTGCAGCAGTTAAAACAGGCTTTGCTCCAACTGAAGCGGCCACACTGGCCGCAAAGGTCCAGGATACTGATATCTTACCCGCAACCGCCGCAACCGAATTAGCCGCAGGCGCGTTAATAAACCTTGTCTTTGACGGCAGCGCAGAAACCATGATCGGGCTAACATCCCCGCTTTTAACCCTGGAATTTAACATTACCGGCGCGGACCTTACCGCCGGACACATTTTAATCATTCTTGAATACGTGGTGACCGGCTAATGGCAGACCTTGACACAGCCCTGGACCTGGCCATGGGAAACTGGTTTTCACCGGAGTTTAAGGCCGAATCGTTTGTCTACAACGGCAAGCCCTGCACCGGGCGCATTGTACGAGAGTTAAGCGCCCATAACGAGTACGGCAACCAGGGCGTAAAACAAGAACTGTTGACCGTTGTTGTGCCACTTGTCCAGATCGGCGCGGTGCCGGTGGCCGGCACAGAACAGCACATCAACGGCCACTTTTACATCGTTGTCAGAGCGGCAACCGACAACGGAATTTTAGAAATCGCCGCTATAAGAAACGTAGTGAAAAGCTGAATATGAGCAACGATATAATAAATATTAAAATCAGCAACGAGGATATAAAAAAGGCCCAACAATACCTTGAAGCCTTTGGATCATCAGCAGAAACCGCAATTGTCCGGGCAATTAACCGCGCTGTTTCAGGTGTGCGCACTGATGCCGCAACAAACATTAGAAAAGAGTTCAACGTTCGGGCTGCTGATATCAGAAAGTCTTTTTCAGTTATAAAAGCGTCTGCCTGTGCCTTAAAAAGGGGCAGCGGGGCCAGCGCCAAGTCAAGCGGCAAGCGATTTTCGTTGATGAAATTTAATCCCAGGCCCAAAACCGCAACCCGGCGCAATATGCCAAAATTCGGAGTTAGTGCGGTAGTAAAAAAAGGTAAGCGGAAGGTATATCGGGATGCGTTTGTCGGCACGGGACAAGATTCGGGCAACCTGCTTGTGTTCCGGCGCAAGGACAAAGACCGGTTGCCAGTTATTTCTCAAACCGCGCCATCGATTCCGCAAATGCTATCAACGGTAAACGTTAACGATAAAATGCAGCAAAAACTTTCTGAGCGGTTTTCAAAGAATCTAAACCGTGAAATCAATTTTATTTTGCAAAAAAACAAAGGATAACGACAATGGCCTTTGACCTTCTTTTAGAGCTAAAAGCAACCCTTGAAAAAGGCTTTGAACAGGCAATATTTTCATCACCGGCTGACTCCGGCGTAAAAAAACCGGTCAATATGTTTATCGGAGCACTGCCGCGCAACCAATCCCAAACCGGTGATGAATTTCCTTATCTAATTATCCGTTGCGATGAAGGCGCGGATAATAATTTGTCCGCAGAAATTTCCGTTGAGATCATCTTTGCAAGCTATTGTGAAGATAATGAGCAAGCAGGCTATCACGAAGTGCAAAACATGATCAACCGCGCCCGGCGCATCCTGCTCGAATCCCCGCTACAAAACAGCCGCTATACAAGGTCTTTACCCGTAAAATGGAAAATTATTCACCCTGATTCAAATGATCCGAGCTTCCTGCCTCTTTATCTTGGGTTGATGACAACAACCTGGCAATCGCCAGCCATAGAAGAAACTTTTTCATTTGAATTAAAAGGAGAAACCCCATGACCGTTCACGGTATTACCGTAAATGAGCTGGCAACCTCGATTTTAGCCCCCCGGCAAATCGAGGCGGCTATCCCGGTGGCCATCGGAACCGCGCCGGTACACCGGACAACACAAAGGCCGGCCAACACTCCGGTTTTAGCCTACAGCTATGATTCTGCTGTTAAGCAGCTTGGCTTTGATTCGGATTGGTCAAAGTATACCCTTTGTGAAGTGATTAATTCGGTCTTTGTACTGTATTGCATGAGTCCTTTAGTGTGCATCAATGTGTTTGATCCGGATACGCACTACAAAGAGGTTGAAGCCCTTGAAGTTACGCTTGAAAACGGCGAGGCAACACTTGACGAACCTGTCAGTATTACTCAAATAAATGACCAGGAAGACGGTTTGGGAACTGACTACGCAGAAGGTGATGATTATACCATTGATTATGCAACCGGAAAGCTTTCCCGAACCGAAACCGGCGCCATCATATCCGATTCTGCAACATTATTCATAAGCTATAAACAAGCCGACCCGTCAAAGGTGACCGTTGACGACATAAAAGCAGGAATACTGAAGGTTAAAAGTGTATTTTCAAAGTTCCGCATAGTGCCCGGTGTGTTGCTTGCGCCGGGCTGGACTCACGATTCCGGCGTTGCCGCTGTTTTAAGTACTGCGGCAGAACGCATCGCCGGCGGCTTTAGCGCCGTTGCCCTGCTTGATTTGTTTGACACAGATGAAATTGAAATAAAAAGCTTTGCGGACTGTGTTACCTGCAAAAACAGCAGCAATTTTACAAGTGAGTTTAGCCTTTGCCTGTGGCCCAAACTGTCCCTTGGCGGTGTGGAGTACTGGCAGTCATCGCAATTAGCAGGGCTGATCATGCAAACGGTTGCAGACAGTTCCGGCGTTCCGTACAGAAGCCCGTCTAACAAAAATTATCAGATGGATTCTGCGGTTCACAAAGGCGAATCGGTCTGGCTGGATCCGGACGAAGCCGGGTTTTTAAACAATAATGGTATTGTGACTGCTCTGAACCATATCGGCGGCTGGAAGTGTTGGGGAAACCGCACGGCGATTTTTCCATTCAGCACGGATGTAAAGGATATGTTTATCCCGGTGCGGCTGATGTTTAACTGGATTCGAAGCGTAATTATCCTTACCACCTATCAGAAGTTAGATGCTCCAATTACCCGCAGAAACATAGAAACGATTTTAGACACACTAAATATATGGCTAAACGGGCTGACCGCACAGGGCTTTATCCTTGGCGGCAGGGTGGAATGTAGCGCAAGCGAAAACCCGATAACCGATATTTTAAACGGTAAGATCAATTTTCATGCCTACGTTACCCCGCCCGCGCCGGCAGAGCATATCGCGTTTTTAGTCGAGTATGACGCAAATTACATTAACACGTTATTTTAAGAGGGAAGAATTATGTCCGCAAACCAGGTCCCGGAAAGACTGATCAACTTCAGGGTATATAACGAAGATAATGCCCTGGTGGGCGTAGCCGACGTGCAACTTCCGGCCCTTGAAGCCATGACCGAAACAGTTAAAGGTGCTGGCATTGCCGGTGAAATAGACTCTCCGACCATCGGCCATTATGGGTCAATGACCGTAAGCATTAACTTTCGAACCGTAACCGCTGCAATGGTTTCGCTTGCGGCCCCAAAGGCCCATTATTTGGCCTTTCAAGGCAGTATCCAGGTCTATGACTCTGCTGAAGGCAAGTATACCACAAAAGCGCTTAAAGTTGCGGTTAAAGCCACTCCCAAGAAAACCGAGTTCGGCAAAATGGACGTTGGAGCCGCACAGGAAAGCTCATGGGAAGGTGAAGTCAGTTACCTGAAAATTACTTTGGCAGATGATGAGGTTTTAGAACTGGATAAGTTCAATTTCATCTGCAAGATTGATGGCGAAGACTACCTTGAAACCCTGCGCTCAGACATGGGGATTTCTTAATTTATCTTAAAAAGGAGCGTTGGTAATTGAAAACAATCACCCTTCAAAAACCAATCAAGATCAACGGCAAGAGCGTTGACCAAATCAATTTTGATTTTGACAAGCTTACCGGCCAGGATATGTGCGCCGCTGAAACAGAGTACCAGACCATGGGCGGTATAGCAGCAGCAAGCTTAGCTCTTTCAAACCGCTATTGCATGTCCATTGCTGCAAAGGCGGCAAACTTAACGGTAGACGATATCCTCCGTTTGTCGGCCAAAGACTGCACACGGATTGTACTGGATGTGCAAAATTTTTTGCTCGATTTGGATGGACAGGAGGATTTAAAGGCTCCATCCGCCGAACCATCAAACAAGCAGCTTTCAGGTTAGCCAGGGCAAGCTTCACCGGACAACATCACTTTTTTGAAAAACCGCTTGATGATTTTTTTGATGATATCGAAATAGCAACTCAGGAGCTTAACCGTGAGCAAACTTTATGAAATAGCATTTAAAATCAACGCCGCCATGGCCGGATCATTTAAAAGCTCCATGGCTGCGGCGGCGCAAAAAATCGGTGTGCTTGATAAACAATTAAGCACACTTGAACAGCATAAAAAGAAAGCCGACCGGTTCCGATCCCTGACCAAAGAAATTACCCAGGTTGAACAAAATTTTGCCCAGGCGCAAGATGAAGTAAAACGGCTTAAAAAGGAGCTGGATTCAACTTCCAAGCCCACCAAAAAGATGCAAGCCAATTTTAATCTGGCCGCAAAAAACGCTAAAAAGCTCAAAGATAAGCTTGCGCAAAAAAAACAAACCCTGCATGAACTGCGCACTGCATTAGGCGCTGCCGGTTTGAAAACCCGGCAGCTATCAACGCATTACGGCCAGCTTGCAAAATCAATCGAAAAGGCCCGGCGCGCCCAGGATAAGTTTCTTACGCTACAGGGTAAGAAACGAAAAAACGAAGAGCGCCGGGAAACGTACAGGGCAAAGTTGCTTGATGCGGCGGCCCTTGGCGCATCCGTTGTTGCTCCTGTCATGGTGGCCTCAAAAATTGAGGACGCTCAGATTCGGCTGTCTACTGTTATTAATGACAAGAACAAAAGCAAGGCAATGGCCGAGGCAAACGCCCACGCAAAAAAGCTTGCTCAAGCCGGAACCACCGCCTTTGATGATGCTTATAACATTCAGTATGCGCTTAACTCCGCAGGACTCAGCGCTACTGCTGCGCGAGTTGCCTCCGGCGTTGTTGCAAAGGTTGCAAGGGTTACGGCCGGCGTACCTGAAAGTGTAGGAGAGGTTGTCGCAACAGCGTACAACAATTTAGGCAATCAGCTTGAAGGGACTACCGAGCAAAAGATTAACAAGATTGCCGATATGCTTACAAAGGTTCAGTTTAAGTACCAACTCCGTGATTTCAGTCAACTTGGCGAATCCATCAAAAAAGGCGCGTCAAGCCTTGGCAACTACAATATTAACGTAATGCAGGGAGCTGTTGCGCTTGGCCTTTTAAACTCTGCCGGCCGGGTGGGATCGGAAGCCGGCACCTCATTTGCTGCTGTGACTAGAAATTTAAACAAGGCTCAAAGAGAACTCAATGCTGAAATTGTTCGTGGCGAAAACGGTCAAATGGATCTGGTTGCAACTCTTGGCAATATCAAGGAGGCGCTGGATGAGACCTATGGCGATGACATTGATGCCCGTGCAGAAGCCATTCAAAAGATTTTCGGGGATGAGGGCAAAGAGGGAATTGTTCCGCTTTTAGACAAGCTTAATGAGCTGAAAGAAGGTTATGAAGATATATCAAAAAACTCAGACGGTTTAGTGAATAAAGAATTTGAAAAGTTTTTGAATTCTACCTCCGGCCAGATGACAAAATTTAGTGGAAATCTTGCTGTCCTTAATCAATCTGTTGCCGGTGTCCTGCTTCCAACGATTAACCGTGTGTTGTCTGCTGGGTCCTTTATCGTATCGAAAATTGCAGTGATATCAGCAAAGTTTCCGAAACTCACCGCTCTTGTTGTGGGAGGTGCAGCAGCAGCGGCGACTTTAGGCGTTGCCACCATCGGACTTGGCTACGCCTTTAGCATTGCAAAAGGCGGCATTCTCGGATTTCAGGCGGCGTGTACGCTTATGAACGCCAACCTTACTAAAGCAAAGATTCAGACAGTTGCCCTTGGAATTGTCCAAAAAGGGGCCGCTATAGCAACAAAACTCTGGACAGGAGCGCAGTGGCTTTTAAATGCTGCAATGTCTGCAAATCCTATCGGCCTTGTTGTTGCCGGAGCCGTTGGCCTGGCCGCCGCAGGGGTTTGGCTCTACCGCAAATGGGAGCCTTTCAGGATACTGCTCAATAAAATAGGCAAATTCTTGTGGACCGGGCTAAAATTATCACCCATCGGCCTAATGGTCCGGTACGCAATGTTTTTAGTAAAGCTTGGCAAAAAAGCCCTTTCCGGCTGGAAACCCTTTGCAGGCCTTATGGTAGGGCTTTGGGAAAAGATCAAAACACCACTCAGATGGATGGGTAAATTTTTAGGCTTCGGGAAAAATAAAGGCGGCACCGTTTTACAAAACACAAAAGCGGCTCAAACCGCTGGCTCAAACATCGTCAAGCTGCCAAAAGCAAACGCTGTTGAGCAATCAGCAAAAGCCGCCAAAGCTGCTGGACAAGCAAAAATCATCGAATATGAGGCGGCAAGGGCAAAGGCAATGCCCGGCCCGGAACAAATCCGGCGCATCGAGCCTTCTTCAAGCGCAACCGTCCAGGGTTCAAACATCGTGATTCATATCAATCCGACAATTCACATCGCGCCGGGAAATGATGAACAAAAGGTCAAATCAGCAGTAAATGAAAGCATGAAAGTAACTGTTGATCAGGTACGAAGCGTTCTCGCGCAAATAAACGCAAAAGAGCAGAGGCTATCCTATGCCTGACACATACAAAACCATACAAGCCGATATGTGGGACATCATTTCCTTTAAAGCTTACGGAAATGAAAAAATGATGCATGTGCTTTTAGCGGCAAATCCTGCTTTGCAAGACACGGTACTTTTTGAAGCAGGCGTTCAGATCATTGTTCCAGAGCTTGAAGATACAGATACGGCGCAAAGCACAGTGCCGCCCTGGTTGCAATCATGAGAAAAACACAGCTTACCATCACATACAACGGCGCGGATATCTCAAAAGCTATTGCACCTTATGTCATCGAGTTTGCCTACACGGACAACGCCCACGGCGCAGCCGATGAGATATCAGTAACCGTTGAGGACACAAAAGATGTTTGGAAAACCGGATGGTTTCCGCAAATTGGCGCAAAGCTTACCGCCCTGCTTACCAGTTCGGAAAGTTCGCGACCTGGCGCTGATCAAGCGCTGAATATGGGCGTTTTTTCAATCGATTCTGTATCAACATCCGGGCCGCCGGATACGGTTACATTTAAGGCTGTATCGAGTGTGATTATGACAAGCCTGCGCCGGGAGAAAATCACCAAGGCATGGGAGAACATTGCCTTTGGGCAAATCTGCTCTGAAGTCACTTCAAAGCACGGGTTCTCGTGCTTTTACGACAGCAGCGAAAACATTGAATTTAAGCGCGTTGACCAGACAGATGAGTCCGATCTGGCCTTTTTAAAACGGCTGGCAGATGAGCAGGGCATGAATATAAAAGTTGCCCATGAAAAAATCATCCTTTTTGCGGGGGCAAAATATGAAGCAAAAGCGCCGTCATTTACAGTTGATAAAAACAATTCTTTAATCAAACAGCACAGCTTTGAAACAAAGGTTCATAACGTTTTTAACGCCTGTGAAATCAGCTACTTTGACCCGGATCAAAAGCAGGAAAAACTTTACAGGTTTGTGCCGCAAAACCCGCCTGCTGCCGGTCACACTCTGAAAATCAACAAGCGGGTTGAGTCCCTTGCAGGTGCAATGCGCAGGGCAAAAAATGAGCTTAGAAAAGCAAATAAAGAGCAAATCAAAGGCAGTCTAACCTTTGCAGGCAACCCTTTGTATCTGGCTGGGTTGAATTTGTCTTTGACCGGCTTTGGAGTATTTGACGCAAACTATTTTATCGAAACGGCAGAGCATAGCTGCAACTCAAGCGGCTATGAAACATCTTTGACCATTCGAAAGGTGCTTGATTATTGATGTTTGGCAATATCAATCAACAGATAGATAGGATTCAAAGCCTTTTATCGCGCCTTGTCCGGGTTGCGACCGTGACAAGCGTATTGCCAAATGTTGGAAAAGTGCGCGTCAGAATCGATGACGCCGATCACATGGTTTCATATGAGCTGCCGGTTATCTTTGCCAAAACGCTGAAAAACAAGGCCTATGACATGCCCGATATCGGTGAGCAGGTCCTGTGCGTGTTTTTGCCAAACGGACCGGAGCAAGGCTTTGTACTTGGAAGCTTTTATTCAACACAAGACACGCCGCCGGTAAACAGTGCGAATAAAACCCATTATTGCTGGCCTGACGGCTCATGGATTGAGTACGACCGCAGTAGTCATACCTTAACCGCCAATATTCAAGGCGATGCGAAAATAAGCGCCACAGGCGGTTTGACGGCTAATATTGGCGGCAATCTAAACGCTGAAGCAGGTGGAGCCATCAGCGTTGAATCCGGGGCAGCGGTTACGATCAAAGGCGCATCAATTGCCCTTGAAGGCCCGGTTACATGCAGTCAAACCTTATCCGTTAAAAAAGCCATCGCCGGGCAGGGCATAACTATGTCCGAGGGCAGTATCAGCGCCGACCGTAATATCACTTGCAGGGGCAGCAACCCAAACCACCATGATCATGATGAGGGGTAAAACGTGAGCATTGGAACGTTTGGAAAAATCGTATTTGAAACAAGCTCAGAAAAAGTTCTGACCTTTGACGGCTTTGAGCGCCAGACAAAGGCTCGGTTTGCCAGCCATACCGTGATTGGTCAAAAGCCGGTGTTGGAGCATTTGGGAACGGACCTTGATCAAATTAGCATGAATATCTTGTTTGATGCGTTTTTGGGCGTAAACCCTTTAGAGCAGATCAATGCTTTACGGGAAATGATCAGCTACGGAGAAGAACAAAACCTTGTAATAAACGATGAAAAAATAGGTAAATTTGTCATTGAATCGATGAATGAAAATTGGAAGGCCGTTGACAATAAAGGCCGGTTGCTGGCGGCGCAAGTCTCAATCACGCTAAAGGAGTACGTTGATAATGCAGTATGAAGTAACACAAACCGGCAACACCATTGAAATCGGCGCAACCGGCATTCAGGAAATCATCCAGAACGTTAAAATTATTCTGTCCACGCAAAAAGGCACTGTGCCGCTGGACCGGGATTTTGGCCTCGATCTAAGCTTTTTAGACGCACCAACGCCGGTTGCCAAGGCGTTGGCCGTTTCTGAAATCATCGAAGAAGTTGAAAAGCAGGAACCTCGCGTATTGGTAAAAAGCGTTGAATGGATTCAAAGCCAGACCGATGAGATGGACGGGAAAATGGTCCCCAAAGTGCTAATTCAAATCAAAGAAGATGTGAGCGTATGAGCTTTGAAAATTTACCGGACATACAATTTTGCGAAACTGAAACAGAGTCAATCGAACAGTCGATTATAACGGTTTATGAGGCCTTGACCGATAAAACCCTTTTTCCGGGCGATCCTGTGCGGCTGTTTTTGGAAACATTATCGGCGGTAATCGTTCAGCAAAGAGTTGCCATCGATTATGCGGGTAAACAAAATTTATTATCCTTGGCCGATGATAATTTTTTGGATCATATCGGCACCTTTACAAATACTGACCGCCTGTCTGCAACCGCCGCAACGGCAACGGTGCGCTTTAGCATTGGCGAAAATCTTGATTTCGCCGTTCCAATTGAACAAGGAATAAGGGTTTCGCCGGATGGGCAGCTTTGGTTTGAAACCGTTTCCTACACCGAGGTTTTAGCAGGTCAAAGCTTTGTTGATGTTACAGTCAGGTGTCAGACAGCAGGAAGCGCAGGAAACGGCTTTTTGCCTGGCCAAATCAACAAAATGGTCGATCCTGTCAGCTATATCTCAAGTGTTTCAAATACTGATACGTCAGCCGGGGGAAGTGACGCTGAAGACAAAGAAGCTTACCGGTTAAGGATTCAGACAGCCCCGGAAAGCTTTTCAGTTGCTGGCCCTACTGAAGCTTACGCCCATTGGGCAAAAAGCGCAAATGCAAGCATAACGGATGTGTCTGTGTTCAGAACCTCGCCTTTGGACGACCTTACAGAAGAACAGCTTACAGCCGTTTTGACCATGCTCGGAACAGACAGCGTTGAAGACATGACGGTAGAGCATAAAAAAATTGAAGTTGCCACTAGGCTATCATCAGCCGTGGTCAATGTCTGTCCGTTAACAATCGATGGTTCTCACAGCTCGGATGCTTTGCTTGAGCAAGTGCAAAGCGCTTTAAACGATAGTTCAGTTAGGCCCTTAACCGATCTTGTGCAGGTGTCCGCCCCTGTTGAGGTAGGCTATGACATCGATCTTAAATACTATATTTCACAGGATAATAAAGTGACGGCTACAGAGATTCAACAAGCTGTTCAGACCGCTCTTGATGATTTTATTTTTTGGCAAAAGGCTCGCTTAGGCCGTGATATCAATCCCGATAAACTAACTACCTTGCTCATTAATGCCGGAGCTATGCGCATCGAGCTAAACAGCCCGGCATATAAGCAAGTTAACCCGTCACAGGTTGCAAGTTTAAACGAGAAAAATTTGGTTTATGGCGGTCTTAAAGATGAGTAAAACACAGCTTAGTATTAGTTTTATAGATTTGCTGCCCGATTCGATTGCGTCCGATCCGGTCATGGCTGCAGCCGCTGAAGCTTTAGATAAACATATAAGGGCTGTAAATGATGCAATCGGAAATATACTTTTATACTCGCGCATCGATGACCTGCTCGAAGATCAGTTAAAACATCTGGCTTGGCAGTGGCATGTGGATTTTTGGGATGACGATTTGCCTATTGATAAGCTGCGCACCCTGGTTAAACAATCTTATGCGTGGCACAAGAAAAAAGGCACACCGGCAGCGGTCGAAGAGATGGTTAAAGACGTTTTAGGCGGCGGATACATTCAAGAGTGGTTCCAGTACGGCGGAGAACCTTACCACTTCAACATTTACAGCAACTCACCCCCCGATGATACCGAAACGTTTAGCCGATTGATGCTTGCTGTTAACACAGCAAAAAATGAGCGATCCGTTTTAAATGAAATAATCAACGCGCCTTCAATCAAGAGCTACAGCTACTTTGCAGGCATTGTTGTATCAGGATCGACGGTTACAATACCTGATGAAGGGAACGAGTAACATGGCAAACTACAGTCCGTTAAAATTTACAAAGCAAGGAAAAGAGCTGCAGGCAAAAGTACAGGTTGGAGCCGAACTTACCTTTAAACACATCGCTGTTGGCTCCGGAGAGTGGCAAAAAGAAAATCACGATGTAAACGCCATGACGCAGCTTGTCGAGCAGCAAACCACAATTGACATCACGGAAGTAAAAAAGCTTGCCGATCCTGGAAAATGGCTGATTCAAGGCATTATTGCCCCTGGTGATTATACCGATACTGGCTATCGGCTCAGAGAGTGCGGCATCTACGCCGAAGATCCTGATAGCGGTACAATATTATACATGGCCACGAATGCAAGTCCTGCGGATTATATACCCGGAATGACAGAAGAAATCGTTTACACCACTGTTTTAAACTTTGTTTTAACCATCAGCGATGAGGCCAATGTCACCGTAAAAGTTGATAACGCCGCGGCCGCAACAAAATACGACCTTGCTTTACATGAGCAGCTACAGCTTGACCCAGAAGATACGGACCCTGCTAAAATTAAGCATTTATCAAATGCCCAAGCTTACGGCTGGCAGGCGGCCATGGCTGCAAACACGGCACACCGCAACCGAACCGACAATCCCCATGGATTAAATAAGGGGCATATTAATCTAGACAAAGTTCCCAATCTTGATTTTACCCAACCCGTTGAAAAAAACACTAACGACATTGAAGATATATACATTGATTTAGGGAAAAAGGCTTTGCTGAGTCATCTGCACGATGACCGGTATTGCACAGAAAACGAAATCGACACCAAGCTGACCGCAAAATCAAACACAAATCACACACACGATTCGCGGTACTACACAGAATCGGAAATCAGCAACTTGCTAAGCAAAAAATCCGCCACAAATCACACACACGATTCGCGGTACTACACCGAATCGGAAATCAGCAACTTGCTAAGCAAAAAATCCGCCACAAATC
>JAAERL010000881.1 GCA_024230435.1 Desulfobacteraceae bacterium | reverse complement strand
TAAGTGTTGCAGATTTTGTGGTTCAAATAGTACCTTTTCTGGCCTTCGTCAGGGTTCAAATAGTACCTTTTGTGGTTCAAATAGTACCTTTTCTGTCCTTCGTCAGGGTTCAAATAGTCCCTTTTTTCACTAGCTTTTTTTGTTAGTACTCTCGTAGCACGCACAAAAATCCAAAAAAATCCATCCACGCACCATGTCGACCCTCTCTCTCCTATGGAATAGCAACAAAATTAAACAATACTTCGCAACTAACACCATGCAGCGCCCTTCCTATTGCCATTGTCGGTCGGATTATGCCGGCAACCGCGTCAAAAACTGCACGTTCATCGCTGTTATTGAGTGAATTTAGAGGCCCTTTTTATTCAACTCTCACGACGCTACAACTCCGCCCTGCCGATGACGATGACTTAATGCCTCCACAGTCCATGTAATTAATTTATTGCCGCAGCGGACATCATTACAACAATCGGCGCCATCGAATAATGCCGCCTCCACAGCAGCAGCGTCATTATTTGATTAACAATCACATAATAAAGCAGAGAGGCAATTATACAAATTCAACGCTCCGGCTCCGTACGTGATCC
>JAAERL010000880.1 GCA_024230435.1 Desulfobacteraceae bacterium | reverse complement strand
CCCTTTGTCACTTTTTTATCATTATTTGTCACCATCAGATTCCAGATGACTGGCACAAAATATATTACATACACAAAAGTCATTCAATTACTTCTTGGGCCTTTCTTTTTAAACAGCCTCAAATAAGCTTCTAATTCAGATTATATACGATAAATTACATAACAAACATTACCAATGTTATTGACAAAAAGATGAAGTGTACGAGGGGAGGTGCTGCGAATGCGACACGAAAGTTAGATTCATTCTTGCTAAAATCATTTGATTTTATTGATCAGCCCAGCCAGCCCCAGCAACCCGCGGCCAGCGGCCTCATTCATCCTTCCTCCCGTCACCATTGGATCAATTTCCATAAATTTTCCATTCAAATTTGAACGCTAAGTACTTGCTTCGTTGCTCTGGAAAAGCTCCTCTTCCGAGAACAGCCGGCATTAACATCCCCCTGCAAACGTTGTCAACAATAATTGATCATCTCTGGCTAGCAGCGCCAGCATCATCAAAATGAGTCGGCAACAGAATCATTACTACAGCGACGATCGGTCTCGCAACAGCCACAATCAATCCATGGTCAGCGGCACGTACATTAGCGGCGCCTACGATGCTGCTT
>JAAERL010000879.1 GCA_024230435.1 Desulfobacteraceae bacterium | reverse complement strand
TTCTTGGCTTTCAATTTCTCCGTCAACCTTTTCAATTGTTCATTTTCCTCACGCAGGTCTGCAACGATGTCTTCTTCTTTGCTGTCTCTACCATCGCTTCCACTGGGGCTCTTATCTCCTTCTTCACTCATTAGTTTGGTTGGTCAATGTACTCTCTAATATTACAATGGTGAGGTCAGTATCATCGCAATGTGAAAACACAAATCTCACATCAACCAACGGCCGGTTCACATAAAAATTAATATGAAAACAAATATTTTTAATGCTTAATCACAAACTCAACACATAAATATAAAAATAAATATTTCGTTTTGACAAAAAATGCTTTGTCATTGCACATTTTAATATGTAAATTCGCCCTTAAGCAAGCTTGCAATACATTATTACTTTTTTTGACCAGTCTAAATTTAGTTCTTCGTAGATGCTAACATTTATTATACAAAACATACATAAAATTTGTTTTCACCCTAATCGAAGGTCATCTCACCTTTACTAAAGGTTACACTGAATATTCAAATATAATAGTAAAAATAGTAGGTGCTCGTAGATATATTTTTTCACTAGCACCAAGAATGTATTCAATTTCTCATTTGTAAATATTTGTTTTTGCCTCAAACAAATGCAAAAACACTTTTTACCTACAAAATATCACAAGTTAATCATTTATTTACACAAAATAAAGATTTGTATCTAAATGATCAAAGGTGAATTCAAATCAATGAAATATGCACAGATTTCAGACATTTTGACATTGGAATTCAATATAAATTATGTAACCCAGCTGCCAACTTTTTTTCACTTTTTTAAATCAACATCAAATTTTAACCTATACTACGTCAATGTCTTCATGTGACAACAAATAGGTGCTTGCTCATTTCACATGGATTTTATGTGTTACCGCACTACAAAAAGTTGCAATAGCGTGTTTTTGAAAGTTAATTTATGTAAAAGACCTAATTTTTATGTGGATATAGATAATAATAATTTGCAGTTGAATATTTACAAAAATTTATTTCGTTTGTACAAGACAAATGTATTTTAAAACTAATGTACAATTGAGGAGTACTTATGTATCTATGAATTCAATTTAGGTGAAATTAAAGGTATTCAAGGTAAAAACACATAGAAAAACCATCAACCCGTTGATAGCCACACAATAAAAAAACAATAAGATCAGTAGCAACCATGACGACGTAGTTGCTGCAATCAAGGAACCCTGCCCTCGACGACATCGCGGCGTGAGCGACGTCGCGGCGTGAGCAACGAATCGCTCGCGGCACGATCAGGGGGAGGACCGCGACGAGCGTCCGCACACGCCGTCCTCCACGGTACGACGCTTCGTTGAGCTGCATTGCCCGTGGTGCGCGAGGGAACCCTGCCCTCGACGACATCGCGGCGTGAGCAACGTCGCGGCATGAGCGACAAATCGCACACGGCAAAATCAGGGGGAGGACTGCGACGAGCGTCCGCACGCGCCGTCCTCCACGGTACGACGTTGCGTCGAGCTGTGTTGCCCGTGGTGCGCGAGGGGCATCCATCAGCTGGCGAGACGGCAAGTCAGGAAACACTGTCCTCGACAACATCGCGGAGAGGACGACCGATCGCTCGCGGCGTTTTCAGCGGGAGGGCCACGACGACGAGCGATCGGGCACGCTGTCATCTGCGGTACGGCTCCGCATTGAGCTACGTTTGCCAGTGGCATGCGAGGAACG
>JAAERL010000878.1 GCA_024230435.1 Desulfobacteraceae bacterium | reverse complement strand
CCCCATTCTCTATAAGGGTTAAAACATTTGACTCAGTTTAACTCAAAACAAAATGCAAAAATATCAGAAAGAGGTATTCAAATGAATGAATGAAGTCATGTAGGCACATACTGTACGAGGCGAAATAAATCGCAAATTTTAGTGAAGCAGATTTTTATGCGCCCGCTATTTTGATTCAGCCCTTCTGCTTATTTTTAACTGTTCGGCATTGAAACTACGCGTCAGGTAAAACAATTCTGTAGGGCTAACTCCATCGAGAAGAGGAGAAAGAAATCAAAAGGTGGAGAAAATTGGCAAAATTCATGATTTTTGCACCTAAAACTCACCTCTCCTTCCTTCTGAGGAGCTGAATTGACCCGCATACACTGCGAACCACCATTGATATGTCGTACGATGTGTGGGGTTCAAACCCGCTTCGTCTGGGTGGAGCGGCCAGGTCATAACCAGCTGTATCAGTGACTTCTTGAGGTGATATGGGGCCATAAAAATCGGGTGTAGATCGGGCTTCCCGAACATAGCAAGCAGTCCACAGTTAGCAACATTTTCAAAAATCCTTTGTTGAAGATGATCCTTGGATGTACTCCTACATATTTTGGGGTGGGGAATTTAT
>JAAERL010000877.1 GCA_024230435.1 Desulfobacteraceae bacterium | reverse complement strand
TACCAAATTTGGCCTTCAATTGTTTGATTAATGCCAATATCTCATCTTTTAGATTGCTTTTGTTTTTCAAAAAATAGCTCCAAGCCAAATCAGTGCAGTCATCTAAAACTAGAAGCCAATGCTTCTTGCCACCGATGCTCGTCGTCTGAGGCAAGCTAATGTCCAAAAATAAGCGTTCACCTTTCTTTTTGGACCTTTCGATTGGTACTTTGCTCAACTTGGTTTGTTTTGCCTTGTAGATGGAGCAATATTTGCACGGAGCGAACTTGCCCATCATTTTGTAGCCCAAAGAAGTACCTGTTGCCCTGGTGACATCTTCACTTGGATGACCTAATTCCGCGTGGAGCTCGTTTACATCCTTAACCTTAATTTTTGTCGAAGTCTTATTAATATCTTTTGAAGTCTTCGCTGTCTCATCTGACGTTGAACAGATGTCGACTCCAGCGACCCAACCGTCGCGAGTCTTGAACCTGCGTTTAAAAAATGATGTCCCTTCCATCTTCGTACTTCAACAAGAGGTTATTTTTCTCGTCGCTTGTGAGTTTATCTCCTTGGCTTAATTCACATGTGATGGAAAAAAGAGGCTCTTTGAGATCTCTTGCAACCTTTGTGGGATACAGCACCCTTTCCATGATGGTGCCGTCTATCTGCTTGAACTTGAATTTTTTTTGCCTTTCAAT
>JAAERL010000876.1 GCA_024230435.1 Desulfobacteraceae bacterium | reverse complement strand
AGAACTCATCGCTGCCCTTTTTGCACCTTTGTTGCAAATCGTGATCATAACGCAGCGAGAAATGTTTTGCGTATCGGGCTTCGATACGTTAACGCCGCAAGGCGTTTAGATGCCCGGTAATTTATTGCCGGGAGCAGTCACATACGCTAAGTTATGTATAACTAAATTTAAGGAATCAAGCATGAATAGCCCAATAGACATCTGCCAAGTAGACCCAGTGGATATATTGGTGATTACAGCGCATCCGGATGATGCCGAGTTTGGAGCTTCCGGAACAATTGCCCGTTGGATCAGAGACGGTAAATCAGCGTGTTATGTTATATGCACCAGCGGAGATAAAGGCGCCAGCGACCGTACCATAGATCCGCAGGATTTAATTAAAATTCGGGAAGATGAACAACGGGCCGCCGCCAAGGTGCTGGGCGTGCGAGAGGTTGTCTTTTTACGATACCCCGATCAGCATTTGGAAGACACCCCTGAATTTCGTAAACATATTGTCGAGATGATACGGCTTTTCCGCCCCCACACAGTGGTTTCTACAGATCCCTACCGCCGCTACTTATGGCACCGCGATCATCGAATCATGGGGCAGGTGGTAATGGATGCGGTCTTTCCATTTGCCAGGGACCATATGGCTTACCCGGATTTTATCGAAAGCGGTCTCGAACCCCATAAAGTGCGGGAAGTGTATTATTTCGGAGCAGAAGATATCAATTATTACTCGGATATCTCCGACGACTTCCATATAAAAGCTAAAGCACTGAGCTGTCATGAGAGCCAGGTCAAGGATCTGGGTGACGGTAATTTTGAAGGCTGGCTTCGCAACCGCTGCAAACAAATGGCCGCTGGCAGCCCCTACGAATTAGCCGAAGGATTTCACAAAGTGAAGCTTCCGGGATAAAGGGCGGCCTGGACGATGTGAATCTTTATCGTCTCAAAAAGGATAGTCCCATATAGGCCCTCAGGCGGCCGGGGCTAATATTTTTGTTTGCAAGCCATGCCGATTATGAAATCAGGCCGCTACATATTGACACGAATGTCTATAAGATACCTTTAAATCCGTTGCCAATGGGCAAAAGGGTTTATAAAATTCGGCGACACGGCAGGTTATTAACATAATCGCAACACTGCCAATATTGTTTGCAGTTTACTACCATACATTAGGGCCAATAAAGTTGTAACAAATTTTCATTACATCGATTATCTTTAATTACATCAATCGTCTTTATTTGTTTAAACGAATAGCAAATTTTGGTCCATTCTTTAACAGCAAATCGCCTAAGAGCCGATATACTTTATTTGCGAAGGGATGCCGGTTGCGGATTTTTCAAAGATCAACGATGTCACGGAAGCTGTGGCGGGATAGGATACAGCGTAACCAGCCTGGATTAAACGGTTTTTGTTGGCGGGTATCAATTCGGCTCCCAGAGACCATAAAACCGTGAAAACGATAATATCACCGTGGGTAACAGCGGCGATTTCTTCACCTTGATAGTGTTTTTGTATGATGTGAATGAATTTATGGACGCGTTGCAGGATGTCACCGGGTTGCTCATAGTTATCGGATTTTTCATTATGGGTAAAAACATCTCCTGCGCGAGCGTCGATGACTTTGCCAGGCTGACCCTGGTAGGGTGTGAGCACTTCATTTAGCAAATCCGTGATTTTCAATTTTAAACCGTTATGATGCTGCAAAAGATACGCTGCTGTTTGACGGGCCCTGAGCATTGGGCTGCTGAAAATAGTCCGTATGGGTTTTTTGCAAAGGTACCGCGCAGTGGCCCTGGCCTGGCGGCGGCCGTTTTGGCTGAGCCGGAAGCCAGGCAGACGGCCGTAAAGAATCTTTTCAGGATTATGAACATCGCCATGACGAATAAGGTGGATACGTGTCATTTTCTTAAATCTTGCATTTGCATTACTAACCGTGCTCATGTGGATGTATCCCAACAGCATGACAATGTTGATGAGAATGCAGATGTTGCTGTGTGTCTTCAAACATGCGGCCGTCTTTGATGCTGTAAAAAAGTGATACAACATCGGACATGAAATCAAAATCGTGTGATATCAAAATATAGGATAGATCAAGCTCGTTTAAAATGTCCTTTAACCGTGTCCTGGTATCATCATCTAATCCGCTGGTAGGCTCATCGAGCAGCAATACCTCCGGTTCCATTGCCAGAACCGTAGCCAGAGCAACCAGTCGTTTTTCGCCACCGGATAATTTAAAGGTAATGCGGTTTTCAAATCCCTTGAGCCCTAGCTTATCCAGAATGCGCCGGGATATCTCTATTGCTTTATCCATGCTTTTGCCCATATTCAGAGGACCAAAAGCCACATCTTCCAAAACGGTGGGTGAAAAAAGCTGATCATCGGCATCTTGAAACAACAAACCGATACGGCCTCGCATTTCGGCAAAATCCCTTTCATGATTTACATGGTTGCCAAAAAGTTTCAGACGCCCTGCCTGGGGAAACAGCAAGCCCATGATGATATGAAATAACGTTGTTTTTCCACAGCCGTTGGGCGCTATAAGGCCGATACGTTCTTGCCGGTACATGCTGAATGTAAGATCTTTGAGTACCGCTGGCCGGCCCGGATAGGCAAAGCTTATGTTTTCAAGTTCAATGATAGGCGCAGGTGCATTTGCGTTGTTAATTTTTTTTGTCATGTCCTTTTATATTTTTTTTGCAGTGCCTATGTCAATGGGGCTAAAATCGGACCGGAGCAGGTCTGTCAAGATCAGCTCCTTTCCGGTGAGCACGTGTTAGGCGATTTGGGCAGCTACAGCACTAAGGCGATTTTTGTTAAAGAATATACCATCTTGTATGTCTTTTTTCCCGTCTTGTGCGTTATGCCAAAGGTGCGAATACGTTAAGTATGCAAACTGATCAGCAAAACTTTGGCGCGCCTTGAATACGAAAAAAAATCGAAGCTCAATCTGGT
>JAAERL010000875.1 GCA_024230435.1 Desulfobacteraceae bacterium | reverse complement strand
TCAGATCATAGGAATACTGATTATCGCCTTTTTTCCTGAACTGGTGACCTGGCTACCCGCAGCAGCCTATAAATGACCTTAGGCGATTGGCGGAAAAGAATATACCAGATTGAGCTTCGATTTTTTTTCGTATTCAAGGCGTGCCAAAGTTTGCATACTTTACGTATTCGCACCTTTGGCATAACTTAAGAAGACGGGAAAAAAGACATACAAGATGGTATATTCTTTAACAAAAATCGCCTTAGTTGGAATGGCTACTTTTTAATCGTCAAAATTGCTCTTGTAGATCGTTCTGCCATTGAGCGGTTGATCCGGCCTGGCGTTACCGCCGTGAAAAAGCCTGGAAAATTTATCAACCTGGGCGGGGGTCACTTTGACCGGATGGGTCATCAAAAACCAGCTTACGCCTTCAGTGCATGGCGGGGTGGTCAGCGATCCCGGCCAACTGTAGTAGTTTTTATCCTCCGGCAATAAGTTCTTTGCGTTGAAACTCGTTTCGATTACTTTTACTTCGCCCTCATGGACCGGCATCATGCTCCATATTTCTTGTAAGAAAGAACCCGCATAGTCATCGTCATCATCATCTGCATCATCATCATCATCATCATCGTCATCTGCGTAATGCTTTTCCATAAGCACACCCACAACGGCAACCTGGCCATCGCCGTTCTTGTGAACCAAATGTGCTTCCATGGCAAAAGGGCTGCCGTTAATAATGTTCTCACTTGGGGTATGAAAGTGAAACTGCAGAAGCTGGTAGTCCACACCGTCGATGATTACCTTGCTGCCGCTTTGGTAGTTGACCTGGATGGTATGACCATTGTTGACTATTGTCAGCGGGGTGTCATGATAGCTGAAACTCAACGGTTTCAGGCTGTTGTCAATGACTGTGTTTTTGACATCAATGGGAGACTGTTGCATGCCTGTTGCACAGGTTTCATAACTGCTGTCAAGAGTACCCCAGACCGCTGGGCCGCACTCGGGATGATTATAACACCAATAAGCATCATCGCTGCTAAAACCGGAAGAGGCTAAGCCTATCACTATAAACGCAACAGCAAATACAAAAGAAAATTTTTTCATACTTTCCTTCCAAATTGGTTTTTATTTGTTTTTTAAAAGGTTTTCGAATTAAATTTGAAAACAATAAGATCACAAACCATAGCCGATACATCACACGTGCGAAATCTGATAATCCGGTTCGTTATGTGCGAAGCCTTTCGAGCGATCCGGCCATTGCCTGGTATTACATCTGCGCATTTTGCAGTACTGGTTTGTGAAGACAGCAAAAATCATACAAGAACAAAGCAAAAGCAAATAGAGTATTTTTTTGAATTCGAGTGATTCCGGATCGCGTTTGGACGTGCACATTAGTTCAACTGAAGGATTTTGTAAACATTTAATTTAACGGTATATAATAAAATGTAGCTCATTATTTGATATTTTGATCCATGATTGGCATTATCAAAATCAAATGGATTACAATTTGTCTTTGATCAAACCGGAGGTTTTTTCACAATGCGTACAGAACTCATTCTTGTGACCGACGTCACAGGTTATGGCGCCGGCATGTTTGCCATTTATCTTTCAAGCAGTCTCGATAGATGGTCAGGATTATTGGGACGGCGGTTATTCAGGAAATCCGCCCTTGCATCCGTTTGCCTATAGGTGTACTGCTGAAGATGTCATCATTAATGAACTACCGGCCACCATGTTTCACATGGAGGCGGTTTCGTGCTTCACAGAGGCGGCAATCCGCCATCTCCACACTTCGGACGGTTCCCGCCCGGCCTTGATTAAGGCAAGTAATAAAATATTAAGGGCTGCGTTA
>JAAERL010000874.1 GCA_024230435.1 Desulfobacteraceae bacterium | reverse complement strand
TATAAGTCAGATCCGCCCCATTGCCGGACAACGTTCCGTATGAAGGGTTCTCATAACTGAATGTTAAACTATCGCCATCTGCATCTGAACCGGTCAGGGTTATGGTAACAGGCGTATCCTGATCAGTAACGATAATCTGGCTGTTTGCCACACATACGTTATTGCCCGATGCATCCTTTGCATCCGCATCCACAGTAATGGATATGGTCGCAGTTTCACTGGTAGCCTGGCCATCTGATACAGTAAAGGTGAAACTGTCGGCTCCTGAAAACCCGGAATTCGGGGTATAAGTCAGATCCGCCCCATTGCCGGACAACGTTCCGTATGAAGGGTTCTCATAACTGAATGTTAAACTATCGCCATCTGCATCTGAACCGGTCAGGGCTATGATAATCGCAGAATCCTTGCTGGTACACAGTATCTGATTGTCAGCAACAGGATTAAGGTTATTATTCGAGGGCTTATCAGTGTCAGAGCTGGAATTATTACAAGCGGCAATAAAAGATGAACAAACAAAAACTGCGATTAAGACATAATTTTTCATAAATTATACCCCTCCCTTTTTAAGAATAGAAATTTAGAGTGAATTTGATTCCATATCTACAATAAGTATGCCAAGTTAATAAAAATGTTTTAATATTAATATTTGTATTTATATCAAAATATTAACGGTTTTTCTGATTTGTACGGGTAATATAATTTTTCGGTCCTATAACCAAATTTAAGGCATCAGTGTGACGGTATTTGTCACTATGGAAGATATTGGCGCAGGTACTTTATTTAGTGCCTGAACGAATAGATAATATATCACGCAAATTCAATCTGTTATATATCATTTGAAAAACGAAGATTAGAAGGGCCGTTCGTAAAATAAGAGAAGATCTTTCATGTACAATCCTTTATTATGCTACAATAATTTTTTATAAAGGGTTCAAATCTTCATTTTATAAAAAACACTAAAATTGGCTCTTTGCTTTTGTAAGTAACTGAAAATATAAAATGCTGATTTTAAAACCGGGGGGACGTACGGTAGTGGTTGGGCGGGAGAGCTATTGTTCTTTGCTTGACAATACTTATCATGGATGTCCCAAATTTCTCCCATACGCAAAAAGAGGCTGTCTTATACCGGCAGCCTCTTTATTCAAGAACTTGTAATCTGACGAACGTCCCGAAGCGTTTACTCTTTCCGGATCGGCCTGATGCTTAATAGCCCAGCGCAGATCGGCTGATGCTGCGTTGCGTTTAACAAGAATTTTAAGAATATAAACCTCTCGGAGGTTCGGCGGTTGCAATCATTTCTGACATGCTTTTCACTATTTCATCGATTTGGAAAATTGTGGCAGTGGAAATTTCCTCATCATTTTCAAGTTTCTTTTGGGCATCGTTGATTTTTTCTAGAGCCGCTATTCCTACGGCTGTGATTGAAAGATTTTTTTTGTAGTCATCATAATTGGTATTTAGACTATTTATTTTATTTTGCACTTTTTCACGCATCTGTTGTAATTTCATGCCATTAAATTTTTTAATATTATTAACAGTATCTACATCGTCGATCAGCTCGGAATCTTTAACCGGAGGATCAAATACAGAAGAATCGAAAGCAGGCAAATCGCAATCATCTTCTTGCTCGTCTCCTTGTGAATATGATCTGATCGAATGAAGATCATTCTCACTGTAACTATAACTGCCTCTAACGGAATTGAGACCTTCTTGAGTATTGTTCGGGTTGTCTTTGTCTGGGGAAACCTTCTGCTGGTTGGTAGCCGGTTTGTGATAAGCGTTGTCTTGCACTTTTTGAGAGTATTGAATTCCTGCGCTTGTAGTAAGCATGTTTTCCTCCTTCTGAATGTTTATTGGAAATTGGAAACTGTGGTGACCACCATCTGATGATAGTCATGCCTTTCAAGAGGTATGCCAATTATGCTTTGCTGGTTTATTTTTTTATTAACTCCCGTAAACAGTACTGCAAAATAAGTTTTTTTTGAGAAATAAATAAGATAGCGAGTATGAAATCAATATAATTTTTAGCAAGGCATGTAAAAAAAATTGCCAGGGTGCCAACAAAGTTGGCACCCGTCTTTATTTGCAAGCATTTGGGAAATTGGTTTGCCACGCGGGTTCTTCTGACTTTAAAAAGATGCAGCCAATTATTTAGGGCTTCCTGAAATACAGATAATATGTTGTAATTTAAGCCAAAATATGGCAGATAGATGAGTATAAAGTGTTCAAAAACTCTGTAAAATCAACAAAAACCTTTGCTCTCTTTACCACCAGAAAGGGGTGCGGTCGTGGTTGGGCGGGGGAGCTATTGCTTTTTACTTGAAAATACTTATCATGGATGTCCCACCCAAGTCGTCTTCTACGTGAAGGTAGATATAATTTGTCCGGGAATATATCTTTCAAGAGGTTCAAATTCTATATAATAAACAGATATTATGCAATTAATTTTCTGAAAATCTATAGCGTCTTCCATGCCCCTTACAATCTTTCTGATTTTTATAGTTGACATATAGTGGTTCCATTGATAATTTACCGCAACTCTTATTCAACTCAAAACTATCAAAACCATTTCATCTGAAACTCGTTCTCCGAAAAACTGTTTTAACACAGGACATAGGAGGATATATTACTTTGGCAACCTGGAATGTGAATTTAATAAAGCAAACAATATTGTTTGCTTTTTGGTCCGTTAAGCTGTACTGCATAACAGTCCGAATACGTTAAGCGCACAACCAGTTACGCACATTGCAGACAAACCCAAATCCGCACAATTTTCGTTTCCTTTAGCCAAATGTCTTGTCGATCTAATATATCCAAAGGCGCTCACGGTATGGGAGCATGGTGGTAACGACAGTTGTACAAACAAAAATCTTCAAAGAAAAGGAGGTTGGCGCTTTATTATTGGACGCTTATAGACGGCATTATGGCAGATATTTGCGGAAGGATGGACAAAATGAATTTTTAGAATACAAAATATTCAGATTGTCTTATCATTCCGATTGCCGGGGAGTCAACAGGCCATAAAAGGGGGGCTCGGTAAAGATAGTTCACATTTTCATTAAGGCGATTGGCGGAAAACAAATCGCCTAAGGCTGGTCTTCAAGTCTACTGCTGATTCCACATCAGCGATCAGATCCATTATCCAAAATATAAAAAATTCGAGATTTTGATTGGAGAGTGAAGTTTTTTTCAAAAGGCTTCCACTTTAGAGGGCGGAGATCTTTAACAATACTAATCTGCGATCAATATAAAGAATTGGAGGAAAATGGTATGAAAAAGGTTAAACACAGTAAGACATCAGAAAAATACCGGCTGGTTACTATTTTCACAATTATCTTTTTTATTATCGGATGCGGCGTGGCTTTCGCTGAAACATCCACGGATGAATCAAATAATTACAGCGTATCAGGCCATGACGGCGTGGAACGGTCACGGCTCAATTATATGCAGTCTTTGGTGGATAAAAGCGACGGCACTGCGGTGACACTTGATCTTTCAGACGATCTTCAGTACCAGTTTATTATAGAGTGGGTACAAGCGGCGGGAAAGAATAAGACCAGATCTCCACAGTTTTTCAGAACAATCGATCAGACCCGCAAACATCATTTGACAGATAGGCGTAGTGCTTCCATGCTCAGAAGCAGTGGAGACACCAAAAGGTCAAATCCTATCAAAAACAAAGATCATACCATTTCAACGATTGTTATAGACGAAGACACTGGCACATACACTGTATCAGCTTTTTCCACTGTTTCCGGCGGCTCATATTTTAGTTACGTTGATGTGGTTGTATTTGATGAAAGCGGCCAGAGCCAATTAACACCGGTTGGTCACGGCGAAGAATATGATGATGGTATTAAGGTCGTGGCAACAACCTCGGGGCAAATGCCCACCGGCGGGGAAACAAAGGTCGTAACCATACGGTCGCTCGAGAAAACATTTGTTGACGGAGTAACCGATTATCATTTCATCTCCGTAAAAGCCTTATTGAAGCAGGGAATAGATTTTGCGTTTGCCATCAAAGAGCCTTATGATAAAAAAAATATACTTAACGAAAATGGAGAATTAGTAAAAGATGGCACAATTGTTGTTTGTCTGGATCGAAATACAAAGTTTTGTGACTATGACGTCATTAATGAGCGTCATATGAAAGTTCCTTTTAAAGGAGCGCTGCGGTTACCTTACAAATTCACCAATTCTGATATCATCTCGAGTGAAACGTTCATCAAATTAAGCGGAGTAACTCCAAGCAGCGGTCAATGGGAGACCAATAACGATCCGAACAATTTGCCGGCGCCAGTGCCGGGCGGAACTACTGAAATTGTCTGGGATGACGGAAGCGGCGAGCAAACTTTTTCCAATCGCATTGTACTATCCCCCGGCCCTGCTGATAGTACAATTCTTGAATGGGACATTCCGCAACAGGAGGCCTGGTTCAAAAACGAAGAGTTGTACAACCGGTATTCCGAGGTCAACTGGTATCTGAATATCACCATTGAAACGAGCCCTTTTCCAGGCGCACCTATTAAATACAAGATGTTGTCTTCGGCAACCAGTGATCCGGAAGCCAATGTGGGAACCAGTTACTTCGAACTGCATCCAAAACTGGCCTTTGCCTATAGTTGTATTGCAAAAGGCAGTATGGTGCGCATGGCCAATGGTTCTCTGAAACCTGTGGAGCTGGTAAAAATCGGCGACAAGGTTCAGGCCAATAAAATGATTCTCACGGTCACCAGTCTTTCCGAGGGTATCGAGCAGATCCCGATGGTGCGCATTACCGATCAGCATAAAAACAGCTTACTGCTTACTGAAAGCCATCCGGTAATGACGAAGAACAGGGGTATTGTATGGGCCGCTGAATTGAAAAAGGGAGATTTTGTTGTGACTGAAAAAGGAGCCAGCGCCTTGATTACCGTTACTCGCGAACGCTACGATGGAAAGGTTTACGGCCTTGAACTAGGTAACGGCAATGAACAGTTAAAAATGAAGAAAAATGCCAACATGATTTACGCGGAGAGTTTTCTTGTCGGCGATCTGGCAATGCAATATGCGCATGAGTTCAAAAAAACAAGCGAAAAAGATGTATTGTCCAATCTGCCAAAGACTTGGCATGAAGACTACCTCAATTATCTGGAAGATGTAAACAATTAGATATTTGAAGCTCTGAATCGGCTTCCTGATGGCCGGTTCAGAGTTTTTTATATGGTAACCGTTTGTTTGAGAAGGATTTTAAGGTCATTTGCGGGTGCTTGTTTTTTTATCTTGAAGAACATTACTGAGTTTGACATTTGCTACAAGTGCCCGAACAAGATGATCTTGCAGGCAGTGAAATCGTATCTAAAAGGCGATAGTCTCCTCAGAGGAAATTTATGAAAAAAAATATCAGTTTTAGAATTTTATTATACATACTGCTTTCTTTTTTTATTTCAAGTCACACGTTGGCGATCTTTTCCGGAACCGTACATGCTCAAGATTCGCTATATCAGAGCCAGCAATACCAACAATCAGCCGGTTTTAACGGCTGGATACACAACCAGGGGTCAATATCCGTACGGCTAAATCCTATGGATGAGAATCACCGCAGTTTTATTCTGAAAAGATATGCCATGGCCGGAAAAACAATTGCCGACTCACCCGATTTGTTCGAACCGCCGTGCAATGATCAGCGACCGATCAATCAAAAAAAAAGGTTTCACATTTCAAAAAACGCTACCACTAGCATCCGCAATTATACAAATGAGACGGACCATCAGATCGTTTCATTGACGGTGGAAAATGGCAAAATTTATGCCTCTGCGCTCTCAACAGTCAGCGGTGGGTCTTTGTTCAGCTATTTAGACCTAGTGGTCTTTGACGAAACGGGTCAGACGCAGTTGACACCGGTGGGGCGCCGGGAAGAGTATCTTGCAGGCGCCAAGGTGGTTGTTTCGACCGTTGGTGAACTGCCTCAACTTGACCTGCCACAACTTGACCTGCCACAGACGGTTATGGTGACCTCATTGGAAAAAACGATGATCGATGATGAGATCCAATATCATTTTATTTCCGAAATCATGCCGGTAAATACAGCCAATAACGATCTATTCAATATAGATGCTCCGCTTGATAATGACGAGGATGACATTATCACTGTTTGTCTTAACCAAAACAAAATGTTGTGCGACTATGATAATACTGAGGAAGAAAATTTAAAAATACCATTCAAGGGATCGCTGACACTTCCGGTTCAAATTACAAAATCCAATATCCTTGCCGAAGAAACTTTTATAAAACTGATCGCCGCCGAGCTGATCGAACCTTCTGATGATATTCCACCGGCAGAGCCACTCCCGGCTCCCGGCGGCACAACGAATATTCTCATTGATGATGGATACGGCGTGCAGACCTTCAGTGATCATATATCGATTGCCCCCGGAATGGACCAGGGCTCCTCCATTGTTTCGTGGGATATCCCTCAACAGGCGATCCAAGTAAAAAACGAACAACTGCTAAATTACTTTTCAGGAGCGATATGGTACCTGAATATCGCCGTAATGATCAGATATGACACCGATCAGGGGCAAGTCGAAAAAAAACTGTCATGGGCGCTTTGCAACGATCCTGAAGCAAACGAGCAGACCTCATTTTACGATACGCTCCCACAAATTGTTTTTCGAAGATAAGGGTCTATATATTTACGTAATGAAAACGTTATCATGGATGTCTCCAAGCGGTGTCCCCTGGTTGCTCATTTGCACGGTTTTTTATCGTTTTTGAAAACTGTTCTCATTGCGGGTTTATAGCCAATCGGGATTATAACGCAGCCCTTAATATTTTATTACTTGCCTTAATCAAGGCCGGGCTTAGAACCGTCCGAAGTTTGGAGATGGCGTACTTGCCGCCTTCAGTGAAACACGAAACCGCCTCCATGTGAAACATGGTGACCGGTAGTTCATACTCCGGCAAGTCGGCAGTGACGCACGGTAAGTTGCAAAAATAAAATATATTCAATTTAAATTAATTGTTCAAGGGATTGAGGCCGTCGGATAAAATCCCCACGGTATGACGGCATGATATCTTCGCCAAAAAAATAACCTAAAGATGGTTTTTATCATAAATCGTATCTGAAAAAAAACCGCCCCTGATGCAATATTGTTCCAGGGGCGGCGATTTTTTTAATTATAATTATTTTTATAAATAAGGCTTATTATATGTGACCTTCACTCCTGGCTGACAAGGGTGATAATTGGCCGGAATGGAATATGATTCACATAGCCCATTTTGGTTTATAGTTATTTATTGGAGGATGACTTGGGAGTCTTTTTCGTCATCAGATTATTTTTCTTCGCCAATAGGTAATCAATCCTTCTATGTCACCGATGTTACAGCCTCCGTAGCTGCCTTTTTTTACAACTTTTACCGCATTTACCATCACCGTGGTGACCACCGTTACCGTCGCAGCAGCCGTTTCTACCATCATTATGGCCGCCGCCGTTTTCACCATCATTATGGCCGCCGCCGTTTTCACCATCATTATGGCCGCCGCCGTTTTCACCATCATTATGGCCGCCGCCGTTTTCACCATCATTATGGCCGCCGCCGTTTTCACCATCATTAAGGCCGCCGCCGTTTTCACCATCATTAAGGCCGCCGCCGTTTTCACCGTTACCACCGCCACAACCGCCGGATTGTTCTTCATTGCCAGTATCGGTGTCGTTATCATCGTCAGTATCGGTACTGGTATCTTCTTCAATATCGGTGTCGTTATCATCGTCAGTATCGGTACTGGTATCTTCTTCAATATCGGTGTCGTTATCATCGTCAGTATCGGTACTGGTATCTTCTTCAATATCGGTGTCGTTATCATCGTCAGTATCGGTACTGGT
>JAAERL010000873.1 GCA_024230435.1 Desulfobacteraceae bacterium | reverse complement strand
TCCGAAGTTTTGATATCTCCTTTTTCATCACACAAGCCTGCGCGTCTCAAGGCGTCTCTGTATGCTCGCTTAGTGGTCTGTTGACCTCTTGAGCATTTTCCTTGAGAAACCGCTTGAGAGTTTACAACTTGGCGGGTAAGCCTGTTTCTCGGCATCTCAGCAATCCTCATAAGGAATCTGAGTTGCCTCACAGTGATGTAAGTTTCAATTGGTTTTAAGTTTGTTTTTTCCATGCATACCTTTGTTTTAATATGATGTTCTTTTACTAAAAACATTGTATATCCACATAATTGTCGTAGGCACTTCTTGTGAAAGCAACTTAGCTTTTCCATTTGGCTTTTTTTCAGGGCCCACGAGTCACATCCCCACAAGAGGATGTTGACCGTGATGGCCAGATACAGTTGGCTTCTGATACCGAGCGAGATTTTGCGGTTGCGGAAAATGCTACGGCCGAGGGCATTGAAATTCTTTGTTGCTGCGAGGATCCTGGCGTTGATGTCGATGTCTTCTGAGAGCGTTTGGGAGAGGTAAGTACCAAGATATTTGAATTTTGGGGTGAACGATACAAATCGTCCACCCGGTATATCATAACTTCCGTCCACTAATTCTTTTGGTATCTCTTTTTTTAAATTTGAATGAGATGGGAAATACATGGCTTCGGTTTTTGATTTTGCATTCATTGATCTTGTTCCGAGATGGACTTCGAGTCCGAATTGGGCAAATGATTTTTGAACGAAGGTGGTTCCTGTCACGAGATCTTCTTTGGTGAGGAAGATGAAGGCGGCGTCGTCGGCGTAGAAGGTATCCTTGTGGTCGAGGCGGGTGCCGTTCTTTTGTGATCATTTGTTAAGAAATCCGTCGTTTTCATTTGGGAAATGGAGCAATTGCGGCTGCGATAAGTTCATGTCGGACCATTTGCGGTGCATAGTTTCTATCGTAGCTTGGATTGCGAATAGGAAGAGGGCGGGGGCTAGGTTATCTCCTTGTTTAACACCAGATGTAGAATAAAATAGAGCTTCAGCTTTTTCAATGCCTAGCTTAATTTTAATATCAGTATACATCTTCTTTATTATCGTAATAGTTTCTGTAGGAACTCCGTATTTTTTTAATATTTTCCAGAGCATTTCTCTATTAACAGAGTCAAATGCCTTTACGATATCGACGAATAGGACATACGAATCTTGGTCGGCGGCTTGTAGATTTTGTAGGGTGATCTTGAGTGTCGAGGTTGCGTCTGCGCATCCACGATTTTTCATGAAACCAGCCTGTTCTTTTAGGCCGTGCTTTTCCAAGTGTTTGTTAATTCGATTAACAAGAATGGAGCTCAGTACTTTGGATAGTACGTCGAGGAGAGAGATCGGACGGTAATTTTTTGGTAGAGAAAGGTCTCCTTTTTTCGGAAGTAACTTCAGGGTTACATCGTGCCAGTCGGGAATATCGTAGTCAGGGTCAGTTGCATATTGGTTTAGAATTTTTAGGACGTGTTCTAGATTTTCATCGTCGAGCTGTTTGTAAAATTCGATTGGTATGCCGTTTCCACCTGGGGATTTTCTGTTTTTGGCTTTCTTCAGTGTTTCTTTCAGTTCTCCTAACGAAATTGGGTCGGCCATAGAGGTGTTTGTCTCTATTTCTCTGAGTTCGTTAATGGCATCATCGTCGTAGGGCGCGTTTCTGCCAAAGATCTCTTTTCCAAAAAAATCGCTTTGGATTTGGACTTGTTCTTCGGGGTTGTCCGTGAGCGTTCCGTCTTTTCTTTTTAATTTAGTATATTTATCTTTTGAATCAGTGTGATGGTGTGAGAGGCCGGATTGAATTCGTTTAGATGCTTGCCATGCGGTGAGCAGGTCTACCTTAATGTTGAGCAACTTCGAGATTTCTTCTTTCATCCAGTTTTCTTTCGCGTTTTTGATAGCCTTT
>JAAERL010000872.1 GCA_024230435.1 Desulfobacteraceae bacterium | reverse complement strand
CACGGAAAATTGCAGAGGAAAAGGAAAAGCGGGAAGCTGCGAACAATCGTCGAAAAATACAGAAAAAATACGATGACTACTGCAAACATGCCGCAAAGATCTATGAGTCTGGTGAAGGACTGGGCAATTCTAAATCGTATGATGACGATGATGATGCTGATGATGGCGGTAGTGATGCAGATGAGGAAGAAGAATTTGATCACCTTTCAAGTACACAGTCTACGACAAAAAGAACCTCTTACACGCGAGCCTGTTACATGCCACAGAAGGATTCGTGCATCTGGGAGTTGATGAATGACCATCAGGTTGATATGAAGAGTATGTTTTCTAGAAAAAGGAGCAAATTGTGGTATCGGGGTCTTGAGGATCCCGTTGCCATTAATTGCCATTCACCCCAAAAATGGTATAAAACACGATTCAATGTGTTTAATTGGTTGGTTTTTGATGCATTCAACGTTGATATCAGAGAGATAAAATGTATTCATGGGTGTGAATACATTGAGGGGGGGACAAAGCAAAATGTAAAACTTCACTCATATCGCTGGTCTCCCATGGTTTGTATTGATCACATAGCCTGGGTGTACCATCAACGTCTTGTTTGCAATTGCTGCAAAAAAACTTTCACAACTATCAATCCGAAATTTATGGCACAGCTCCCAACACGGGTAGCAGAAAGATTTCCGTTTTTCGCGTCTCGTAGGGGTGCGGGGATACACCAATCAATGGTTTTACAATTTATTTCTCTTGTGAGAACAGGGGTTCTTTTAATACGCCCAAGATCAAGTTAATTATTATGATTCAGTTGGTGAAGCGTTGGAGAACTTTGATCCTGATTCAATACCATTTGCTCCACAGCCTTTTAGTGCATT
>JAAERL010000871.1 GCA_024230435.1 Desulfobacteraceae bacterium | reverse complement strand
GTATTCAGAGGGGACCAAGCATCATGCAACTGTTGTTACAAAGCGGGTAAATATTGTGTACTATATAAGTCCCAAAATGTTAAACACAATGATCTCCTTAGTTCATCAGTACCTGACAAAAAAAGCCTCCCCCCAATTCATTTGGTAATATTGTACCTGAACATTGCGGCGGATGAGTATCTGAAATAGGACGATTTAAAAAATTAAAAATATATAAAAAAACTCAAAGATCAATACACTTATTGTTGCTACAGACTGCCTCGACCGTCAGGCGACGCGAGATTTCGAGCGTGCCTTGCCTTTAATTTCAAATTCGAGAAGCCATGCGTGACTCGCCTCTTAAAATAAAACATCAACTGGAATAGTGCGCGTCCCCGCACCCCCCTTTCAGCATCACAGAGGTGTCGCGCCACATCCGAATCCATAAAAATCGACAGATTCAATTGGGGGGCTGAAAATGAGGGACAGCCGACGACGATGGAACGTCATACAGTGACTGACCAGCCGGATGGAAGTTTGGGGGAGGAGAGGGTCAAAGTATGCGCGCCGGCAAAGTCTTTTTTTGAGACATTCTAAAAGGTACTAAAATCAACAAAGGAATAAGTTCAAGAACTCGTGTTGTCTGACAATCGAGGAAGTCTGTAATAGAATGCTGAAGAATTGATGTTAAGTATAGCATGGGG
>JAAERL010000870.1 GCA_024230435.1 Desulfobacteraceae bacterium | reverse complement strand
TCTACGATTGTGGTCAAAGTTTTAAGTCAGACCATCTAAATTTTGAATTGAGTGCTCAGAAAATACTACTTTCAAGTAAATTGAGGATTCGCAAGCGACGATTGACTTTTTTTGAATCGAAAAACTTGCAACCAGTTAAATATGAAAATCGATGTATTCCGGTGAATAAAATTTACTCGACTTGGGATCTTCCGATCCGGCTTTTTTGGCATAAGCGAGCAGTTCTTCAGCCTGGTCCAGCAGAATAGAAAAAGGTGTGTGGCTTTTGTCGAAGGCGATTCCAAGCGACAGTGTTAATCCCTTGCTTTCTAACTTGCTAAGGAAAAAATCTCCTTCATCCTTTGTTTCCATCTCTTTCCGGGTGAGTGCATTAAATTTTTCAGCGACCTTGATTGCGAATGCAAATGCCTTTTCCGCAGTTAAATATACAAGAAGGTCATCTCCTCCGAGCATTAGTATTTCTGCCGGAATAACTTTGGAATGTTGGCCCTTATCCAGACAAAAGACTTCATTCAATGCTTCATGGCAGGCTATTTTAATTGAATTATCAACAGTATGCGAAAAGAAACGGAAATGTTCCTGGGTATCAATATCTTTGATTAATCTACCCATAGCATTGCCGTCAGCATAAACAAGTGCGACATAGCCTTTTCTGATATCTGCCTGTTCGCCAATGTCTTCAAAGGTATCAGGTTGTTTAACGTTGATCCCTTTTCCATTTAGATATTCTGAAAGATTATTGAAAAAAGTTTTTCTTGTTTGAGAACTATATTTTGTCTTTTCTAGGCAAATATCGCATAATATCCGATTATCGTATTGATATTTACCATTTTTAATTTCAATTAAACCGCCACAACTGTCACATTCCCGTATGAATCCGTTATGGATTTGGGAATAAGCATGCAAGGGGTTTTCCTCTAACTTTCGAGTTGCATCCAATTCTGCTAATTTTAAAGCTAAATGATAATTTCCCTTAGTATATTCGGCCTTACCCCAATTCAGACGAGCGCCGCCGCACGTCTTTTTTAAAAATTCCCCTTCGAGTTCAATAAAAACCTCTTTAACTGTTTTATCTTCTGCATGTACGATATAATGCCCAGACCCGCCGCCCACAAAGACTGTCTCGATTTGCAGTTGTGGTAATTCACGAAAATATTCGGCGATGCGGTTGCGTATAAAATCTTCGATTATCGCACTGGCTCCACGAATCTCCTTTAATCGATCCGTGCCAAAAACATATTTTTTAATGCTTGGCACACCTAAGACAACCAAATATTTTTTAATTGTCATTTAATGATAGGTCCTTCCTGCACAGGGATCATTAATATTTGTTAAAATTGGAATCAAAATTTTATTTGATATCCTCCCAACCCAAACGCCGTGCCTTGACCCACTAGTATCTGTTCACCAATCAGCAACCAGGGGATAAATGGCGTCAAATCACCTTCAAACGTAATCCTGCCCCGCAGTCCGCCAAACTTCATAAGTTCTTTTTGGCTCGTGGAGTATCGCGGCCAATCGTACCAGAAAGTTCGATCCTGTATTGTTTTTACCTGTGTTGCCTGAGCATCCAAGTTTGACAAATCAGGTATGCAATTTTGCCCATAAAAAGTACTAAGCAGAGTCAAGCGTTGGGCAAGGCTCTTAAATAGCGTGCTGAAATCGAGCCGGGTTACAAGCTTGCCTTTTCGTTTGATACGCAAAGGAGTTTGAATTTCTATAGCCAAAAGACTTACGGGTGACGTTTCAGGCAGATGTTTGGACTCGGACAAGGGCAAAGGCCGCAAGGTCTGTTCGTTTCCATCATAAATTAAATAATTATCACCGTTGCGCTGCAACCTTACCTGGTGAAGTTCAAAGCGTCCACGTTCGCGGCCCAGTCCTCTAGTGCCTATCTGATCAAATGCAAAAATAAAGTAAGGTAATGCATCCAGCGCTTTTCCAATCAGCGTAAGCTCAAAATTTAGAATTTCCTGAGGATGAAAGGACTGGCGGTTGTCTTGTGGAGGCTTGAGTACGTATGGAGGAGGAGGGTTGCTGAATTTTCCAGCGTCAGAATAATCCTCAGGCGGCGATGGTTTAAAAAAAGTGATGTAGAGACATGTGTTATGCATGTTGCAACGTTCACAGTCCTTTGAAGGCGTAGAGCAAGCCAACCGGCGGAAGGCATTTACAAAAGCGCCTCGAAATACGGCTCCTTTATAAGGCGGTAGAACAGTTAACGTGCGTATACGCACTTGAAACCGGAAGGTTTCGAAGAGAAAAGGACTGCGTCTACTTATAGCAGGTATGTGCATCGCGTTTGTTCCGAACATCGGTTTTTTATTCTCTAATATCTTGTACCTTGAAAAATTCTATTCAGTTTCGGGCAGATAAAAAGACAAAAGAACAAGCCCCGCATCAAATTTCCAGTACCATTTATTATAATGCCTGTCAATCAATGGATTAATTTGAAAAGGCCCAAAAACACCCGTCTCATTTGTTTACGTTTATAAACTCAGTTTAATCGCAATCACCCGAAGGCTCTGATTATCTCTGCAACAGCACACTTTTAATTATCTTTATAATCAATATGTTATAACCCCAAAAATGGTAACCTTCATTTTTTAGTTCATTTTCGACTCTCAAAACATAATCAATCTGTCCCGGGGGGGTGTCCCCGTCCCCGGGGGTGTCCCCATGTAACAACTGCCGGGTATAGGATGTGATTCCTTCCTCTTATTTTTCCCAAGATTGTATCTCAACTATATTTCCTTCTGGATCACGAAAATAAACTAATTTCAATATGCCAACTCCTTCTATTCTTTTTTCAGTGACTTTTCCCAATAACTGTCCACCATTATTAACCGCTTTGTCTAATACCTGATCAACATCATCTACTTCAAATGCAATATGTGTAAATCCAACGTAGTTTGCCATTATTGGATTGCCGTTGTGCATTTCCTGGTATGTGAAAATTTCAAGAGTGGGGCCATTTTCACCATAACCTGGAAGTAGCAGATGCACACCTTCTAGAGCCGCTTTTTTTAAACCGGTTGCATGATCCAGCCACTGCCCTGAGAGCTTTCGCTCTGGAGGTTTTACTCTACAATCAAATACATTGACATAGAACTTTGATAAAGATTTCCAATTCTTTGCAGCTATATTTGTATGAACAAATCGCACTTTTTCCTCCTACAGCTAATACGCAGAAAATCAATTGAGCTAAACATCTCAATGTTTTTTGCTTTATTAAGGCAATCTATAATTTTTCTAATTCTTCATTTCAATTTTGCATTATCCACCAACCCACCGATTTTTAGTTTTTACTAAGATTGTCAAACGCTATCTGTAATCTTAATGACCAATTTTTACAATATAAAATAGTGAAGTCCCGGACACCCCACAATCAAGCAAACGTAATCAACCTGTCCCCGGGGGAAGTTTTAAATTTTTGGTTTTCTGCAACTATGTCTGAAGCAACTTTAAATTTACTGAGATGCGAAGAATCTGTTAAAAGCATATATTGCAATTCGGTAGTGAGTATCAATCCGTGAGTATAAAACGCTGTTATGGAAAAATTTGGGGGAAAATTTGGGACATCCATGGCTGTGGTTTGGCGGGAGAGCTATTGTTTTTTATTTGACAATACTTATCATGGATGCCCCAAATTCTATCCTTTTGTGTATTTCATATTTTTTCAATATATTGTGATTTCATTTTCGAGACCATAAATACGTATTTGTATTTCCGGCTTTTCAAATAAAATGCAAAAACGGAAAAAGAGGTTTTATAAGCTTTTACGATAATGACGCAACACCTGAAAATAAAATCGCAATAGCCGGAAAGATTAATAAAGACAGCAAGTCTGGATTTTCGAAATAGAAATTGGCATATTTTTTGCTCAACTTTAAAGGCCGGTTAAGTTGGATAATAACATTCGACCTGCGCAGTTCTGTCAAATTGAGTTGATACTCTTAAAATTTGGGAAAAATTTATTGTTTTCCCTGTAGACGGTTGTAATACAGGCTTATATAAGGGATTCTATTCTTTAATTTTAATGGTTTGAAATAAGCATGTTGATATTTATCTATGAAATTTAAAGGTTACCCAAATCAAAGTTAAGTTCTCAATAAGTCATTGCAGTATAGAGTTTTTTTGCAGTATCCCCTCATAACCTAAAACATGTGATACTGAAAAGAAAAGGAGATAGATTATGCGTAGTAAATCAGTTCTGTTTTTTATGTTGGTTTTTATTGTTGTTTTAATGTTCAGTGAAGATGATGCGCATAGTGACTCCAATGCTGGATTCTATACGGAAAGAAATGTTAAATATGAAGTGATTTTTAAGGGCTCTGGCGGGAACCCGTCTCATGAAATCGAATTTAACGGTCCTGAAAATGATAATACTATAGTAACAGATGTCCCTGAAACGCCTTGGACATTCGAATTTATTACAGATTCAAATGATTTTCACGTTTATATCATCGCAAATACAGAGCCATGTCCCGATTCCCTCATTCATGTCGCCACATTCACTAAAATTAATGTGTATATAGATGGCGAGTTATATCGATCTGTGGTTGGCCTGGATAAAATCGTAATCGACGATAGCCTTGAAAATATTTTATTATCTGATTGCGATGATCCTGCATCTGAGTGCGATGATCCTGCACCCTTAACTGCGTGCGACGGCCCGGATATTATACCTGATCAATATTTGATATTTTTTAATGAAGGGGTTGATTGGGAAAATGAAATAAACAGACTCTCATGTATATATGATATTCGGGTAGATGGTTTAGATTTATTTCCTGAAATATTAAATTTTTGGTTTTCTGCAACTATGTCTGAAGCAACTTTAAATTTACTGAGATGCGAAGAATCTGTTAAAAGCATATATTGCAATTCGGTAGTGAGTATCAATCCGTGAGTATAAAACGCTGTTATTATATAAAAAAAGCGCATTTTGCAGTGACTTTTTTCACTGAATATAGTTTAAAGCATTTTAGTAAATGCTTAAATTAACAAGAAAAGTGATAAAGGAGTCAAATACAAAATGCGCGAAAAAAGATTGGGACATTCATGATAAGTATTGTCAAGAGTAATGGGTGGGGACAGGTCAATAGCAGTAATGGGTGGGGACAGGTCAATAGAATAGTAATGGGTGGGGACAGGTCAATTACGTCTTCACCTTGAGTTTGATTAAAAAGGTTTCGTATAACTTTTTAATAAACTGGTAAGAAATAAATGCGTACCATATTTTTGGTATTTATGATGGCGTCCTAATTTTTGCAGATTGCCACCAGTTATTTTATCTTTTTCACAACACCATTCATTGAATGGTCTGTCTTTATCTTTTTATTAGATTCACCAACCAATAAAACTAATTCCACTACTTCATTTTTCATAGATTCAGCTTGTGAATTCATTTCTTTAGATGCACTAGCAGATTCTTCTGAATTAACTGCCACTTGCTGGACAACCTTATCCATTTCACCAATGTTTGAATTCACTTGTTCGATACCTAAAGCCTGCTCGTTTGAAGCTGAAGCAATCTCAGCTACTAACGTCCCCACCTTTTTCGTTCTATTTGAAACTTCATCAAATTCGTCATTTGTTATGGAAACAAGTTTTGAGCCCTCATCGACTTTATTTGCGATCCCCTCTATCAATCCAGATGTGTTTTTTGCAGCGTCTGCTGCTTTTAATGCCAAGTTTCTAACTTCATCCGCAACTACTGCAAATCCAGCACCGGCTTCTCCAGCCCGGGCTGCCTCAACTGCGGCATTTAAAGCCAGGAGATTGGTTTGAAATGCTATTTCATCTATTGTTTTTACTATTTTTTGAGTTTCTTCACTTGCTTTATTTACATCGTCAATAGATCTGTTTAACTCTGTCATCGACATATTAGCTTTTTCTACAACCCTGTTCGCCTCAGTAATTAGTGTGTTGGCCTGAGTAGCATTATCTGCATTTTGCTTAGTCATTGAAGACATTTGTTCCATAGAGGATGATGTTTCTTCAATTGATGCTGCCTGTTGCGAAGCCATTTCAGCCAAATTAAGGCTCAATGAAGAAACCATTGTTGAACTCATAGCAACCCTTTCGGAGCTCTCAATAAGGCTGTCTGTGGTATTATGGATTTTATGGATTAAGTATTTAGCAAAGAAAAACGCAATCAATATCGCCAAAATTACAATCACGCATGATGCTATTATGATATTATAATTTGCTTGCCTGCCTATATTGAAAATCTTTTCTTTTGCTCTAAAAAATTCATCTTCATAAGCCCCGGCACAGATGATCCAGTCCCAGGTTTTGAAGTATTTCATCCGTATTAATTTTGTTCTAAATTCCTGTTTATTATCTTTCCATAAATATTTATGAGTTCCAATACCTTCAGCTTTTAACTCTTTTGCTTTTCTTATGATCTGCTGAACTATATAATTCCCTTTGTTATCTTTTGTTTCCCAAATATTTTCACCATTTTTTGCATTATTTTTTGAAATAATATATTTACCTTTTGAATCCAAAACAAATACATTACCGGTGTCGGCTACTTTTATTCTTGAAATTTGTTCAACCAAACTTTTTTCAATAGTTTTCTGTTTGATCCCAACATATAAAATTCCCACTACATTTCCGAATTTATCAAAAATTGGTTCATAAGCAGTGATATACCAGGCATTAACAACAAATGCCCGACCATTAAAAGTCTTTCCTTTTAATATAGTAGAGACGACACCATTCTGGCTGCCATCAGGATTGACCGCCGGAATATATGTTCCAATAGCACGAGTTCCATCTAATTTTTTAACATTTGTACTGACTCTCAACATATCACCTTTGTCATTCATTCGTTGAAAAATTGTACACGTTTCAACACTTAAATCTCTTGTTTTATCAACAATCAGCGAGGGCTCATTCATATTCCCGTTTTGTCCCAACCACTGGTTCCCAACCAGCATCTTAGGCAACTCAATTTTTTCTTTTTGTTTGGTAAATTGATTTATTGCATTCCAGACTACTGTCTCATTTTTGGAAAACTGAACAGCGCCCGTACTATCTAATATATTTTTAGACGTTTTTAGCGCATTGTTAATCATCTGCTGAGATAAGCCATTCTGTGCAAGGCACATGCCGTTAACACTTTCAACAATATGATCCAGATCAGAATATGTAAGTTTCATTGTCTCTTGCGCAGCTATATTACTCAGGTTCTCATTATTCATATATGAAAAAAATATATTGAATATCATTGGAATAATCGAAATTGTAATTCCAAAAATAACTAACCGAGTACGAAGTATAATGTTTTGTTTCATGGCATCACCTATCTGTTTTTAATTTAATCTATGAATGACATGGTTTATATGACTATCGATTGCGGCCTCTCCTTCAAAGTTCTATATTGAACAAAGGCTAAATTCCGGCAACTCAAGACAACAGAAAATTATATTTGAGAATAAAATTATTTTGGAACCAAGCCGTATTTCTTATTGAATACTATTAATTTGATCCGGTAACAATCTTGCGCAGATCACCAAAAATACTGGATGGGAATACTCAACGGTGTCCAAAATTTGCAGTTAAAAAATACTGGATGGGGACAGAATACTGGATGGGGACTAGTTCTGGATGGGGACAAGTCAATTACGTCTTCATTTCGTTTCGCGCCAGAATAGCCAACGGTGTACAAAATTTTCGGTTAAAAAGAATCGTAAATTAGCCTCAGACGGACAACTGGGACAAATAATCTATGCGACTTGATCTACAATACAATATTAATCAGAGTGTTGAAAAGGAAGTTGCTGGTCAGTTTTTTTTCCGCATGAATGAGGTGGAAAATTTCAAATAACGGCAAAGGCAAAATTTCGTGCGCAATGCACGGAAAGTTTATTCCGCTCATTTTAATGCAGTTTACAGCGAGAATGGCAAAATAATACAAAAGATTTAACCGGCACTATAAGTTGGTTTCGGTCAAGTACTATTTGATAGTCGCTTTAAAGAATAGATGCCATCAAGCCCTTTAATCGGTTTGGGTTTCTTTTCATTTTTGCACTGGAACAGGTGTTTAAACCGCTGATAGTTTTCTCTGATAAATTCCCGGCTTCCGATAACGCCGGAGTCTGTAAAGTAGCGGGTTCTATATCTGAAATTCTGTATGCGGCTTACTTCAAAATCGTTTTCCCGCTCTTTTTCCAATATTTTTTCGTCAATAACCGCCGCTTTACCCTTGTCTGGACGGTCCAAGGCTCCGGCTTCATACACATAGCGCCGATACCGGCGGATTCGCTCTTTTGTTTCTTTTACTCCAAATTCTTTCAAACCGAAATCAAAGGAAAGCAGGTTGTCCTTATTGCCCGTCTGTATATGATAGCCTATAGAATTCCAGCGATACTCTTCAGGCCGCTTGACTATCCCTGCCCGCAGAGGGTTCAGATCAATGTAGGCCAGACAGTTAATCAGAGTTTGACCGTTTTCAACGATCAAACTTTTAAACCGGTCACCCAGAAAATAGCCACGGCGCTGATGCCGTTTGTTGTAATATCGGGTAAAGTTAACTTT
>JAAERL010000869.1 GCA_024230435.1 Desulfobacteraceae bacterium | reverse complement strand
GTCTTGACGCTGAGCGACATCCAGCTCCAAAGAGACTCACATTCATCAGACCTTTACCAACGCTACTTTTCGCAACGTCATTTCTTGCTGTCGCCTCCACAAATCGAATCAAGCAAGCTTCGCTCGAGTCAGACTTTTATTTCAGTTATTTTTTTGACATCGCAATACAAGCATCTCTCTGGTTTACTTACCTTTGAAGGTACCTACGTTGCTAAGATATCCCTCAGTGCGATGGGATTACACAGCAAAATTGCTTGGTAACCTTCAATATCAAAATCATTTGGGATATTCCGGATTATTGTTATTTCGAAATTTTGGCATTCACAAAAAGCGAACACGCTACATTTCACGAGGGAGTGTGAGAAATCTACATCACGAAAAAACCAACAACTGTTCACGAGGGAGTGTGAGAAAACAGGAATTTCCTCCAAAGTTTCTCCGAAAGTTCCTCGAGAAGTTTCTCTGTGTTTTGAAAAGTTTTGATTTTAAAATCTCTCTCTAGATTTAATTAATCTAAAGAGCTCAATTTTCTGTCGAACGCCTGCAGCTAAAAGCTCCATTCTCTCATTGTCACCATGTATCAAAATAGCAGCAAAGACATTGCAGACCTTTCAATGGACAAATACTTCTACAAGAATTTTTACAAGGAAGTGCTTAAGGAGAATGGTGATCAG
>JAAERL010000868.1 GCA_024230435.1 Desulfobacteraceae bacterium | reverse complement strand
GTGGCAAAAAAGATTGAGCACCTGTGCAGCCTGCAACAAGTACCATAGCAGGACTCAAAACTCCATAAGGGGGGTTCCAGACGGCCGCCCCGTATGTAGAACTTGGTACAAAATCCACATAGAACAAAAATCGACGAAACGTGACGGACCCCTAGCTTTTTGCTAGACAAATTTGGCCGGCCATCAGCCATCACAACTACTTAGCATGAAGCTAGAGGGTACCTTCGAATGCATATCTCGACGAAACCATCACAGTATATACTCACATAATAGTCACCTAAAGGATAGTGTCTCGGGACTAGCATGTAAACCACTTCCTTGAAACTTAATTTTCGCCACCAGAGCTGCTCTCTAACTGAAAGCTCTAACAAAATTGTGGAAAAATCGATCCGCAGTAGCAGAAAAGGGAAAACCGCAAAGAGACTGCTTAGCCCACTGGGCGTGCCCGCGGTAATAAGGTCAATAGACTTTGATTGGTGCGCTTGAGTTAGGGTTGGGCATGTGCACTCTCAAGATTAGAAGCACTTCGTTCCGTT
>JAAERL010000867.1 GCA_024230435.1 Desulfobacteraceae bacterium | reverse complement strand
CTCTTGCTTGTGTGTTGGTTTCGGTTTTTTGGGTTGGCGTTTTGGGGCGATCTTTTCCTAGTATAGTACCTTACATAAAGGTACTACGTATCCCTAGGTAGAGGCGCGTAAAAGGGGAAGCTCTTGCCTCTTGCCCCAGTTTGCAAGTTGTACATACTTATAGCAGGAGATGGTTTTACAGTGAACCCATCTCCCTACTATGTATGAATAGATACGTGCGGTTGAGGTGTGGAGGAATTCCCACAAAGAATGAAAAACCTTGGATTATCTTGAGAGTTGAGAATTGCGTAGTGTATTTTTCATTGCACAGAACCTTTTTAACCACTTTGATAAGGATCGTACATATTATCGTAACAGAAGTCGTGCAGATGATCACCATGTCGTGCTATTATTTTCTTACACAATATCTGAATAAATTTTACAATGATTGCCTAATAACTGACAACTCGTTACACCTTGGAGGCATTGTTGCCCCCCACCCCCACCCCCAGCCCCATCCACAAGAAATGTTTCCACTACCTTTTCAATCAAACGGGCAACATAAACCACGCAATGTTTGATTTGCATACATGATCAGATAATTTATTCAGGATTTTCGTACTTAATCCAAGCATTAGTGGCAACCATCTGCGGAAGTCCCTTATCAGCACGGATTTCATTAATGTCCATCACTAACTCTTTTTCGAGTCTCACCCATCGCTGGCCGATGTAACCTCCTAGGAAAAAATATCCAACATGCAGCCAAGGTCCTATGTTTTTAAAGAGAGAATGTGTAGAGAAATGATGATGGATAAGAAGACGATGAATAAACGCATGTCACATTTTATTTTCCCAAACCCACATCAGCCACTTATCCTTCTTGCACAGCACATGATAAGTGTTCATCTAAAAATGTCGTCTACTTTTAAAACGTCAAACAGAGAAAGCAGCCCTCTGCGATGATATGTAGAGAACAAAAATAAAAATAGAAAATATTTTCTGAAAGAGACTCACGTCGAGAAAGAGGGACCTTTTGCAGCGCATTATTCATCATGTGCATTCCAGTTCCGGAGATGCTTCCAACAAGCATTGCCGTGAGGCCCATTTTTCTATTTATTATTGGTCGTTCGTCCTGATTAACGGATGATTAGAAGATGATACTTAGGGAGCAACAACTTTCGTGATGTGCAACTGCGTTTGCGCTGTTGGTGGTGTTTGAGAACCGAAAAAGGGGGCTCTCCGCCGGGGGGAGGAAGAAGTTGAAGCGGTAATCAAAATGTCACACAGATCTATATTACTAAAAAGCACCGGTAATTGGGGAGTCATGATAGTGAACGGGGGAACCGCCACTAATAGGGTTCCTCTGTAGTTGGCCCAACAAGCGAGCGTTCAGCCATGGGTACTTCTATTGCCGCTCTGGGTCAAGTT
>JAAERL010000866.1 GCA_024230435.1 Desulfobacteraceae bacterium | reverse complement strand
GGCGTCGGCGGGACCATAGAAGTCGCACGGGGGCTCATTGGAGCCGCCAAGCGTAGGGGGGGGTGGCCACCATGACGCCTTTTATCTAGGCGTAGTTAGATTTTTTGTGGTTGTTTGTGGTTGGCGGCATTGTTTTTCACTTTTTTGTGCTTTTGCATTCCCGCCAAAGCCTGGATGCAAACAACAACCTTTGTGCTGCTCTACCGGGACAGTGTGGCCAATTTGGGTGCTGCCGAAAAATATAGGTCTTCCAAAGGTCCTAAGCTATCATGCCAGCACCCCAGTAAATTCAGAATTGTCAATTTTCCATTGCATCAGGCCCTTTTATGTTGGCGCATGCAAAAATGACAGGTGGTACGTATATGTACCTTCACTGAAATGACATATCGTAAAATGTGACCTTGCAGAGTTGTGGGTGGGTTCTAAACATGTGTAATAGTCATCATTGCCCATCCTGAGCAACCCATACCATTGGTTTGGTGGGAAGTGATGAGCAACATTCTCATCCCAACATTGTCACTAAATTTTGACTCGGGTACATATATGTACCCAGTTTTCAAACAACAAGGAGATACAGGCACATTGATCATTATCATTTCTGCCAACTGAATCTCACCTGATGTTGTGCAGGTTGCATATTCAGCATTGATCACATCCTTTTGAAAGCTAATACGGGCCGGG
>JAAERL010000865.1 GCA_024230435.1 Desulfobacteraceae bacterium | reverse complement strand
ATCAGCGTGATTTTAGAGGCCTCCTGGAAGGCCCACTTACGCCGTTATTGCCAAATATGGACCGTGCACGGACCCAGAAGCGACCTTTCCGCCCCCCACCGCTGGTGGGACACAAAAAAAAAAAATCCCGCCGAAGACTGAGCGATCGGCACATTTCTGCGACAAAGTCGCGCCATTTTGGAACATTTCGGCCGTATTTTGTCTCCATTTTATTTTGGACAAAAATTTCGCATTCGTAACTCAGTACCTTATTCAGCGTGTTGCTCTTCATTGCAATCCAAACGCTGAGGGCTTCGCGTTGCGGCGTCTTCAATGAGAACCCGCGGAACCTAGCTCTCACCCCAGAAAAAGCCCGATACGGCACTCAAATAAGACCCAGAAGCCTTCTTCGCCAACCTGGCATGGACTAAATGCGTCATCGTAACCCCCCACCGCCAGGGGGACGATGGATCCACGCGTTCATAATTGGCTGGTATTTAAGTGATTTTCGCCGCAATATGGCAGGCCCACTTACAACGATATCACCATTTATGGACCAAGCGCGGACCCAAACTCGACCTTTCGCCCCCCCGCCGCTGGGGGGACATGAAAAAATAATTCGCGTAGAATGGCGACCAATTGGCCCGTTTTTGCAATGAAACAGCGCAAATTTGGCTAATTTCGGTCATATTTTGCCTCCATTGTGTATTTTTGGACAAAATTTTTGCATTCGAAACTAAGTACCTATCTCAGCGTGTTGCTCGTCGTTTCATTACAAACACTGAGGGCTTTGCATGACGGCGTCTTCAATGAAAACACATGATACTTGGTTCTCACCCCAGAAAAAGCCCAATACGGCACTCAAATAAGTCTCAGAAGACTTCTTTGGCAACCTGGCATGGACCAAATACATCATCATGACCCCCCACCGCCGGGAGAATGATGGATCCACACGTTCATAATTGGCTGGTAGCAAAGTGATTTTCTACTCCACATGGCAGGTCCACTTACGACGATATTGCCGTTTTTGGACCAAGCACAAACCCAAACTTGACCT
>JAAERL010000864.1 GCA_024230435.1 Desulfobacteraceae bacterium | reverse complement strand
TCTAAACCGAAAAAAAAAATAATGCTTCTTCCGGCGCTGGGTTATGGTTGCCATGGTTGTTGGCCAACGGGGGCGAAATAATAAGAACTCGTCGCTTTCTCCGGCTACTGCGGGAGGCGGGGGGGCGAGGTTGAAGTGCTCAATCATGGGAGAGGTAGCAGCCATTTCTTTCGATGATGATGCAGTTAAGAGGGAACAAGCGGCTTTTCCTCTGTCGGAGGTTGATAGAAGAGGGAATAAGCGTTTTCACAATGCTATTGATTGATGATATTAAAAATGGAGCAGGGATAACTTAATTCAATCGTCCTCGTGATCTGAGGAAAACGAAAAGCGAGTATGGAGTTCGCTCCGTTACAGTTTCGCAAACAATTCAACCGACAGAAACAAAGAGAGAAGGAGTATGTTGACTGGCAACATCGACGCAATTTGAAAGGTGCGGCGAAGAATGTGCAGCGTGATGCAGATTTGAGTGCTTCACAAGATATTTAGAAAATAATGCAATAATAGTTCATTTAGATGTCTAAGAGACCATTACCGCAATCCATGTCGATTTGAACAATTACAGCCACCGCAAGTAGAAAATCCTTGAAACGTTTGAATAAAGTCTCTTGGCGTGCTTTTGCACGCGACAAAAATTGCTTTGTTTCAGGTGCGTGGCCTCCTCTTGTTGTGGAGAT
>JAAERL010000863.1 GCA_024230435.1 Desulfobacteraceae bacterium | reverse complement strand
GTACGATATGACAGCGGATCTTAACATCAGCCCTCCTAAGACGGACAACCCAGATCTGTCCAAACCGGTTATTGGCTTAGTGACTTTTTCACCTTTCAACAGCCAGGTAGGCAACCCTAACATGTCTCTGCCACTTCTTATTGTAGCGGTGAGCGGTATCCTTCGATCTCCAACCGTGCGCACGTCCAAATCCAAACTCCATGTGTGTTACACTAAGCATTATATTATATTTTTCGTGCATTTGTGTGTTACACTAAGCATTATATATTATATTTTTCTAACATTTTCTCAACGCGACACTATGTCCGAGTGGTTAAGGAGGTAGATTCGAAATCTACTGGCGTTTCGCCGCGTAGGTTCGAATCCTGCTAGTGTCGAACTTTTGCCTTTTTTTGCTTCTACTTTTATTTTCATGTCAAGTGCTCATGCATGCAATGTATGACGCATGCTATGAGCACCTTTGCAGCCGCTGTAATACGTACGAATAGTGCATATGATATGATGACTCCCAGGGGTACAATAATAACATGTGCTATCAATTTATTCCCTGTGAACACAGCCAGCGCAGAGGGTCGATGCTGAGAGTAGAGAGGCATGGTTTCAGACAAGCGATGTGTTTTTGCTAGCAAAATTTTTTTGTCCTGATTTTTTGAGTGTCGCGATTTTTTGAGCGCGGTAGGTACCGTCGCGTACAACGTACAATACCAATACCTTGGGATAGATAAGTAGTAGTTAAGTAGGTATCGTACAATACAATGGAGCTTGGGTATTTTGAGCTATTGGCCTACGCCCTGCGCGCTCCTCCCGCTCTTTTTTTGTTGTGAAAAACCAATCTCACGAAGACCTCTGCCTCGAATCAATGGAGCAGAGAGTCCCATAAGCTACTTTCCAATCGCTCACCCGCCCCGTATGTAGAACTCTGGTACAAAATCAACGTAGAAAAATATCGG
>JAAERL010000862.1 GCA_024230435.1 Desulfobacteraceae bacterium | reverse complement strand
GCTCATGTTGTGTTTCAGGGTCTTACAAACCTTTTATACAGAATAACTAACTGATTTTAAAGTATTTTTGACCAAGGTCTCAGTTTCTCATCCCGAATTATATTTACCATAAATTCAATTGGTTACACTGCTACATATAATTCAATTGGTTACACTGCTACATATAATAAGACCCCGGAATCCAATATGAGCCAAATAATATACCATCTTGCATGTCTTTTTTCCCGTCTTGTGTGTTATGCCAAAGGTGCTAATACGTATAGTATGCAAACTTTGGCATGCCTTGAAGACAAAAAAAATCTAAGCTAAATATGGTATCTGTTAAGATGCTATATTTTTTTCCGCCAAACGCCTAAGTTGTGTTAAAAAATTTTAACCTAGGAATACCAACTATATGTCTGCGGTCAAATTTATCACTCGCCTTGATCTTGAACGAATTTTTCAAATTCGCAGATGGTCGCTACCCAATTAAGGATTCAAAACACTGGTTATTTCATTTGATATGTTTTCAAGAGAGGCGCTTCTTGCAAAACGATCATCAATCAGCCCTGTTATATCCGCATTCTTAATCAATCCGAAATTCATCATTAAATCAGCGATTTGCTGCATTTCAGATTCAACGGGAACAAATTTATCAAATACAATACGGCCCTGGGGCGTATTCAATGCAAAATCAACCAAATCTTTAGGCTGTCCCCAATACTTGGAAACTATTTCAGCCGCTTTGTTACGATGTTGCTTTGCCCACAATCCTGTACGTGCTGCACCTTGAACCAATTGCTTTACAAGGGCATAGTCTTCTTTGATTAAATCATCCCTTATTAGAAGCAAGTTACAGATAAATCCCGGCCATACCTTTTCAACATAAAAAACCAATTCAGCAATGCCCGCTTTAAGTGTTTTGGCAGCAAATGGCTCACCTACATAATAGGCGTCAAGAGAACCTGCCGCCATGGCTGAAGCCATATCCGGCGGGTTCATTTCAACAATTCGAATGCTCTCGCCAAGACCGTTTTTTTGTCTTAACTCTAATAAACTCAAATTATGCCCGGAATATCGCATAGGAACAGCGACCGTATGACCAGCCAAATCCTTAAACTTTTTTATGTTCAGACCCTTTCTGGCAACCAGAGTACTTTCATGGCGATTTCCTATGTAGACTACTTTAACATCTACTCCCTGTTGGCGCAGAACCACGGCAAGGGGTGCAATTATAAAAGCTGCATGAATCTTATTATTGCGTAAAGCCTCAGCCATTTCGGCAAAAGAGGCGAATTTAATTGCCTTGAAACTAATATCCCTTTGACTTTTAATACTGGCAAAATCCAATATCGGAGCAGCCATATTGGTTATCACAGGCATATACCCCATGCGAACAACCTTGCCTGATTGGGACTCCACATTTAATTTGTAGTGCATAATGCTTATAAAAAAAAACCACAAAATAGCTATCAAGGTAACTCTTAGAGGATAGGACATTATCAATTTCTTCATGCGCTCAATACTAAACGGCATAAGGAACTCCCAACATCAAAAATAATTCACTACGCAGACGGCTAAGATCAGAATCGCGCTCAAAGTCACGTGGTCTGGAAAATTCCATTTTTTTGATAAGCTTTATCGTTGATGGCCTTCCGCTCATTACAACAACTCGATCCCCCATAATTAGGGCATCATCAATATCATGCGTAACAACCAAGGTTGTCTTATTTAAAAATTCGTGCATGTTAACAACCTCTTCACGCATTTTCATATGAGTTAGAAAATCTAATCCGCTAAATGGTTCATCCATTATGAGCAGGTCAGGATTTACCGCTAACGCACGCGCAAGTTCGGCCCGTCTTTTCATTCCCCCCGAAAGCTGATAGGGATAATAGGACTCAAACCCTTCCAACTCAACCATTTCTATATACTCACTAATCTTGTTTTCTTTTTCGGGCTCATCTTTCATGAATCGCAATCCTAGCCCCACGTTTTGAGCCACTGTCATCCACGGCAAGAGCCCACTGTGCTGAAAAACAAATATCGATTGAGCCGATGGTCCACTAATCTTTTTTCCACCAACGCGAACTTTTCCATAAGTTGATTTCTCAAAACCGGCTATAATTCTAAGCAAAGTTGATTTACCACAACCCGAAGGTCCTAAAATACAAACCATTTCACCTTCTTCGAACTCAAGGTTGATATCATTCAAAACCAGCACATTGTCATCCGTACAATCATCCGGCTCAAATTGGCTTCGGGGCCGACTGCGACGATTTAAATAAATCTTTGTTAAATTTTCAATTTTTATGTGCCCCATATATTATTTGCTATGTGATTCCTTGTATTATTTATGCAAAATTCAGATATTCAAGATCTTTGGGTTTAATACCCGGATGCGGTTCCCCAACGTGTTGATTCTCTATTTCCTATTCCATTCATTAAATGATCTAAAAGAAGACCGATCAAACCGATGACTATCATAGCGTCCATTACGTAATCCATTCGCAATGCATTGCGAGAATCAAGAATAAGATAACCAAGTCCGGATTGCACAGCGATCATTTCCGCAGCAACTACAACAAGCCAAGCAATAGTGACGGTAATGCGCAAAGCTATCACGACTTCAGGCATTATGCCAGGCAGTATCAGTTTTGTCATCATCTCCATACTATTGAAATTAAAATTAGAGGCAACTTGAAAAAATGTTCGGTTAATATTGGTAACAGCGACAGTTGTGGACACTACAAGAGGAAAAAAACTCGACAAAAAGATCAAAAAAATTGCTGGAGGATCGCCAATTCCAAACCACAACATTGCAAGCGGAATCCATGCAAGAGGAGAAATAGGACGCAAAAATTGTATCACGGGATTAAGAAAATATCTCATTGAATCCAATCGCCCTAAAAAAATGCCTAAAGGTATTCCTAGAATAATCGCAAGATAAAAACCCGCTGTCACCCTAAAAAGGCTAGCCACTGTGTGGCGCAATAAGGTTCCATCAGCGATAAGTTCACCTAAACTGATAATTACGGTGATCGGATCCGGGAAAATGTCAACGCTCCATCCACTGAAACGGGCAATTATCTCCCACAGAACAATTAAAATCATAAAGGCCAATAATCCTAGCCCAAAGCGATTTCTAACTTTATTAATTTCTTGATTGCTGTCCTGCTGTTTACGAATAGCCCTTTTTTTTGACATAGTCATTTATGCTTGCATAACCACTAAAAAGCGTCCATCCGGAAATAACCAACTGGCAATTGTTGATCTGTCCGCCAATTGATCTATTTCCCGATGTACATTAATAAGAATTATAGATCAGATGAATACCTATTAGCGTCAACAAAAAAATAAATATTTCCTTTAAAATTCTATCATTTATCCTCTCAGCAATTCTTGGCCCGATTTGTCCGCCAATAATAACACCGGGCACAGCCCAACATAGTATTTTCCATTCCGCCTGTCTTCCCATACCAAGATGGAAAAGGGAGCCAAAAATACATGTTCCGAAAATGGTAGCGATGCTGGTGGCCACTGCAACATTCATATGTAAGGAAAACTTATTTCTCATGTAGGGAACAAGCCATTCACCAATGCTTACACTAAGCATTCCGCTGGAGATAGCCATAGCAGATACAATCCACACTGACTTACGCGCATTTTTAACACCAACTCGAATTATTTGGGCTTCGGCATAATCTTTATTTGTTGATACAAAAATAAAAGCCGCAGATAAAGTAAGCACGCCTAAAAAAAGTTCAAGATGAACAGACCCGGTAATCCGGGTCAGATAAGCCCCCAACGCAATACCGGGAATAGTAATTGGCAAAAGAATCAACAATAGTTTTGCATCGATTCTTTTTTTCACCCAAAAAGCCAGTGTCCCCGATCCCATACCTGCTGTTTGAATTAACAATGAGGTAACAATAGCGTTTTCCAATTTAACATCCAATATAATCAATAACAACGGCATCCATAGGATTCCTCCGCCAATACCAATAGTAGAGACCAATGATCCAATTATTACTCCGGCTGGTAATGAGATCCAACTATTCATCGGAGCCTTTTTTTTCAACGATATATAAGCTGAAATGAGCGATAATTTCGTTAAGCATTTCCAATTCAGAACCAAAATTTATAACTGCATTTTTCATTTCTTTCAGCCCTTTCTGATCAGGTATTCCATTTTCCAGTTTGCGCTCGGCAAAATTTACAAATTTCCTGCTGGTATCGCAGGCTTGTTGAGAGAACATGATAATTTCCTGCAAATTACTTGACATTTCATTAATCATATTGCCCAGCTCAGATAGTTCATTATTTTCTTTTATATCTATTGTCTGCCTTAAATCACCGCATGATATCTTGTGCGACAACCGAATCATATGCTGCAATGGCTCAGTAATATTCTTTATGAACATGGTAAGAACAATAACCATCACGAACATTATAATTCCAATTGTCAATAGAGCTTTACTACGCAAGCGGTCAATCGGAGCAAAAACATCTTCCGAATCGAGCTGAACCTGTGTGGCTCCATTAATATTGTCTAATATTTCCTCTTTTAATGAGCCACTATGAAAATCCGCCACGAACTCTATTCCAACAAGCAACGAAGCGAATCCGATCAGTAGAAAATAGATTATCATGGTACGTTGCAAGCTGTATCTTGACTTATTCGCCATAACTGTAAATGATAAAATTTGATCAGAGCGTAATTTTTCTCTGATTTACAGATAAAAAATCGCCCTATTTTTATGAAGTATCAACCAAATGAAAATAACTATTTGAAAATTAATATATTGCCCGATTAATTATATTGCCCGATTAATTCCTCGGCTAATCTTAAGTATTGCTGTCCCGCTATGCTTTTTTGATTATAGATAAGAACGGGCATATTCATAATTTGTGCTTCGCTTAGGCGTTGATCCAGTTCAATATGAGTATCAAATACAACTTTTGAATAAAGTGTTTTGAGTTTACTGCAAATCATCGATTCAGCAGGGCTTTGTTCATTAACCATTGTAACCAAAATACGAAAATCGATATTTGGATTTGATTTTTTTTTAATTAGTTCGATAAGTTTTAGAATTTTGTTTATCCCGTATGTGGAAAAATAATCACATTGGCTAGGAATTATAACAAGTTTTGCCGATACTAAAGCGTTTAAAGTACATAATTCTAATGATGGAGGTGTGTCGATTAAAATATAATCGTATCTTTCCCTTACCTTGGCGATACGATCTTTAAGTAAAAAGTCGAAATTGGAAGAACCAAAATATTTCTTGTTTAACAAGACCATATTTTTTGTCGATGGAAACAACCATAAATTTTTATACTTTGTTTCAATTATCAATTTTTCAAAGTTATTATTTTCGTCATTTATGACATCAAAAAAAGAATATTTTTCTTTATACCCAAGTAATTGGGTCAAATTGGCTTGAACATCGAAATCAACCATAAGTACACGCTTGCCTAACAGCGTCAATGCGAGTCCAAGATTCAGGCAGGTTGATGTCTTGGCAACACCGCCCTTCTGGTTACTAATTGCAATAATATTATTATTTTCCCAAACTTTCTTAGCTAACTCAATATCTAAAAAAGCAAGCTCCTCCACACGTACAGGCCGATATGCGGTAAACGTTTGCTGACATTTTCCGCATCTTGCTATAAAATTCCCATTTGTACCACTGTCCCGGTCATTAACATCATACCGCGACTGGCAATTAGGGCAGACTACAATCATCTATTCTATTCCTTTTGAAACAGGTTATGCAAAGCTATTTTCTATAAATTGCGGTAGCTGCCTCTCATTGGCGATGGAAGTAACAGTTCCTTTTTCGATGGCGTTTGATGTTAAATTAGGATAAACACAACATTGCGCATCTTGGGCAATGGTTATACCATTATTATTCTGGATGTATGAAAAACCATCTGACCCATCAACGCCAACTCCGGTTAAAAGCACACCCACTGTGTTTTTCTTAAATACATCTGCAGCCGTACTGAACATTAAATCCAATGGATTATCTACCGGTTTACTGACTCTCATGTAAGGTTCATTATTTTCATTTCGTTCAACGCTCACAGAATACTCATTGGAACAAATATATCCAATTCCTTGTTCTAAAACCATTCCATCTTCAGCAATTTTTACACCCCACGGCACATGCTCGTCAAATTTTTTTACAAAAGAGGGCAATATTTGGGGAGCAATCTCCTTCATAACAATAATGCTTGCCGGCAATGAGGGAGATAGCCTTGATAATAACCGGATAACTGTATTCGGACCACTAATATTGGTTCCTACTGCTATCAAGTACTCCAATGGAACAGTACCGGACGGAAAAACCTGTAACTCTGCAGAGCGTTCAGCAGCATTCATTTTAACTCGCCGAATATTTTTAAAATTAACACTGCTGGCGAGTTTCACTCTGTCAATTATTTGGCGCCTTGATTTATCCATATCTTCAACTATAGCGCCTGAAGGTTTTGGAATAAAATCAAATACGCCCAGTCTCAATGCCTCAAATGTGACCGCTCCATCACTAAAAAGGGAACTTAGCACCACTACCGGAACAGGTGATTCAATCATGATATGCCGTATTGCCTCCAAGCCATCCATTCGCGGCATATCAATATCCAATGTGATCACGTCCGGCCTGAGACTCTTTATCTTTTCCAAGCCATCCATCCCGTCACTCGCTGTTCCAACAATCTCCAGATCAGAATCGGATGATAGGATCTCGGAAATTGCCTTGCGCATAAACAAGGCATCATCGACGATCAATACTTTTATTTTATTTTTCATAAAGCACCCATTTTTTTCCGTGGATAGCCGGTCATTCATTTTTAATTACTACTGATTAAAATTATAGAAGTTGCAAATAATCCGTTATTGCGCCGAATTAGTATCCATTCATGGAGCGTCAATGGCGCATGCTCCTTGCCGTGGCCATTGAGGCAGATCGCAGCATAGGATCAAAGACCTGCAAAACTGGGCAATTTACACCTTTTGCACATTTTACTATACACAATAATTTTTCAAAACTTGTTCAATATCCGTAGGATTAAACAATTCAGATATAATTCCTTGATCAACCGCTGGTTCCAATGTAGCCGGTAATATGCAAGTTGATAATTTAGGGGCAATCAATACCCCGCCATTTTGCCGAACTTTATGCAACCCTTCCATTGAACCCAATTCAGTGCCGGAAAGTAATATAACAACCATATTCTCTTTATACACATCAGCTGACTCAAATAAAAGACGGTCAAAGCTATTCAAATGACTTTCTTCATCCGAATCTTCACTGCTATCATTAGAAAAGACTTTAACGCCACTATCTTCTATAATTTTTAATTCCATACCGCTTGGACCAATATAGCACCGTCCAGGATTTATTGATGATTTTGATCCAACAGGTTTTATGTCAAACCGGCTCCGCAAGGACAGGTACGCAATTAAGGTAGGCATAAAAGAAGGTGGTATCGATTGTAGTGATAAAAGTGATGTACACCTGACATTTGGTAAAGCGGTTATAACATTGACCACTTCAAGGTGTCCACCAACCCCCGAACTGACAATTATCAATTTTTCTGCGGCGATACCCTCATCAATCGTTATAAATTTATCCGGAGCAAGCTTAGGCCTTCTTAACCTTTTAAACCTTTTAACTTTAGCTTTTCCAGCAATGTGAACCCGATCAACCATCTTTTGTTGTTGAGTGATGATATTTTTATTTTTCACTGGCTTGCTCATAAAATCAACAGCACCAAGATTTAAAAAATTCAATATTGTATCATAAGATGCCTTTCCGATATTGCTCATAATCAGAACGGGGCTCGGACTCTCAATCATAATATGTTTAATGGCCGTACTACCGTCCATAACCGGCATATTCACATCCATGGTAATCAGATCGGGCTTTAATTGTTTCATCTTCTGCAAAGCATCTTCACCATTTTTTGCCAGCCCTACTACCTCTATCGAAGAATCTGCTGAAAGCATACTGTTAATTATCTTTGACATTATGGGTGAGTCATCGACAATTAAAACCCGCATTTTTTCGAGGACATCCCCATTTTGCACGCTACTTGATTCAGGCTCTTCCAATGCTTTCTCATCAGCTATCCTGGCCGCTTCCATCAAAAGAAACTGGTACGCTTCCTTTATTGTTTGTTTAGTGATCTGTACGGGTTCAAGAGTTTCAAAATGCCCGCCTGGCCATCCTAAAATTTCAAAAAAGGCTTCCGCACCTGTTTTAGTTTTAAATTCAGAATGTACTATTTTACCTTCCTGAATATAAATCATGCCCTGTTTTGTATCTTTTTTCACTCTGATGCGCAGACTAGTTCCTGACAGACAGCACATCTGAATTACATCTGTTAACTGTATATTCCGAAGAGTCCCGGCAAATCCCCCGCTTTCACTATTGCTCGTTTGTTCATTTTTGCTCATATTCATATCTATTCTGCACGCTATTTGCTGCCCAAACCGATTTGAAATATAACGGCTTAAACAGCGGCGGCTTGACTTTTATTAGTATGTTGATCAATTGATAAAGATACAAGTTCAAACACATCCAGTATCAACGATATACTTCCATCTCCGAGAATTGTAGCGCCGGAAAAACCACTCTTTTCTTGCAGATAATCTTCAAGAGGCTTAATAACTATTTCTTCCCGTCCCTTTAATTGATCCACAATGAAACCTACCTTTTTAACACCTGTGTTTACCACCACAACAAACATATCTCCGGATGCTTTTTCTGTTTCGCTCATTTTTAAAATTCGAGTGAGCCGAATTAACGGTATAGCTTCTTCGCGAAGATAAAAAACTTCAAACCCTTCAATAGTTGATACTTCTTTTTTTCTGACTCGTACCGTTTCATCGACTGTTGCCAATGGAATGGCAAATATTTCTCCCGCCACTTTTATCATTAGCGCCGGAATAATTGCCAGCGTCAGTGGTATCCTAATTCGGAATCGCACCCCATTTCCAGTTGTATTAAATATATCAATTGTACCATTAAGTCTTTCTATATGTTCTTTCACAACATCCATGCCAACGCCCCTGCCTGAAGTATGCGTAACAGCCTTAGCTGTACTGAAACCTGGCTTCATAATTAGTGTTAAAATTTCGCGCTCGTTCATTTCAGCCAATTCCTCAGGTGTGACAAATTGTTTTTCAATTGCCTGGGACTTTATTTTTTCAATGTCAATACCTTTACCATCATCACTTATCTCGATAACAACATAATTACTTTCATGGTAGGCATCTAAATTAAGTGTTCCTGTCTCTGGTTTGCCTTTTTTCTTCCTCTGTGCTAAATCTTCAATACCATGATCGACGGAATTGCGAATAATATGCACTAGAGGATCATAGATTTGCTCAATAACCATTTTATCCAATTCGGTTTCTTCGCCATGGATTTCAAGTTTTACTTTTTTGTTTGTTGTTCTAACCAAATCATGAACCAATCGCGGGTAACGGCTGAACAGTTGAGCTATAGGCAGCATGCGCACTGTCATAACACTTTCCTGCAATCCGGCAGTTACTCGGCCTAAGCTTAACGTTGTATCACCGATCCTGTTTGTCAGATATTTTACTTGCTTCATATCAGACTTATCCAACTTTCCGGACTGTTTTAAATAATTTTGCAGATCTCTCATTTCATTTAAAATCTGATTAAATCCGGCTCTGTTAACAACAAGTTCACCAACTTGATTTATTAAATAATCTATCTTGTTTGAATCTACACGAATACTTTGCTTTTTTAATCGGCCGCTAAGCTTATCAGTTTTTCTCCTTTGCCCGAATTGGTATTGACCTCCTCGTTCAGACGGCGACCCCCTCATAGAAGTTCTTTCAGCCACAGAATCAATTTCAATAAGCGGTTTTTGATTGACATTGTTTCTGAATTCTTTTCCCGTCACTATTGAACTCGTCACGTCTCTTGACTCGATTTTTTCAGCAGGTATTTTTTCATCTCTATCAAGATCGCTTGCTTTAATTTCAGCATTTTTGTCAGCTAAGGGTTTTAAGTCTATGGTTTGCCTCGATTCGACAGTCGAGGACTCCTCGTCAAACTCCTCGTCAAACTCCTCAGAAGACTCCTCATCAGAAACTTCCTCTCCCTTATCAACGCCCATAACGCCCATTAACTCGTCAGTTGATCTACTTGCCGATTCAGTGCCTTCAGGGCTTTCAACTTCTTTGACATCTTTACAAATATCATCACAAATATCATCCGTTTGTTTTTTTTCTTTATTTTCGTCAGAATCGAATTCCTTATCATCCTCTTCCGAAATTTGTACTTGCCCCGCGATATATTCTTGTTTTTCTATTGCTTTCTTTCCAGCCTTTTCTATATTGACCAGCTCAATAATATCATCATCTTCTTCATACTCAACTTTAGACACATCTCCACTTTGCTTATTTAATTCTGATTCACTCTCATTTTCATATTCCCTACAAGCCCTTTCGAGTATATTTTTTTCACCCCCACCGGCAGGTTGCGTACTATCATCAGGAATAGCATCATCAAACAAAGATTCAGAATCATCAGTTTCTTCTGATCGAAAAAACGTTTCATAGGGTTCGGCATCTATATCTTGTTTATATCCATCCCTACCAAGTAAAGGCTCATTGATTGTTTGAGAAGTATCCAGCGAACCCTCAGAAAAAGGATCATTTTCATAATAAAAAAACAAATCCTCCTCCTCTTCCTGCGCGGCACTAATCGATTCTATTTTCTCATCAAAAGTATTTTCCAGTGTTGATAGCAAATCTTTATCTTCAAACCCATCCGCATCACCCTCTTTTCCTTCTTTCTGCAGATATTCTTCTCCAATGGAGGAGTCATCAAAAAACATTCGAATCTTTTCAATGTTATTTCGCATCACATTAAATTCAAACGCTTCTATTTCAAAAGACTCGCCGTTCACCGATCTCTTATAGGCAGCATCTATCTGATCAACCCATTCATCTATAAATCCAACTAAATCATAATATTCCATATAATTAGCCGCAGAGCGCAGACGATTTAAGTCTTCATGGCATTTTTCCAAAACAACAGCAAAATCCTCGTTTTGCCTTAACTGATCGACAAGAGAATTTAATGACCCGATTCGGTCATTTAGATGCGCCATAAATACACTGAACAACTCCTTGTCATATTGCTCTGAGCAAATCTTTGCTACCTTATATACCTCTGAAGATGGGCATTTGTCATTGGCAGTATCTGACTCATCTTCATTGGATTTTAAATGCTCATATTGTTTTTTTCCTTCTGGTCTTACATCTTGAATTGAAATGTCGATTCGTTTTATCAGATCATCCGCTCCGCTTTTTTCTGCACCGAATTCAATGACTTCTTCCAACAGATGATCAATAAAATTGCAAGAATCAAGGAACAAATTCAATGTATCAGGTTCAATTTCGATCTTTTCCTGGCGCAACAACTCTATAAGCAGCTCCAGCTTATTGGTAAGCTTTGCAATTTTTTCTATTCCTAAATATTCTGAAGAGCCTTTTATTGTATGAATAGACCTAAAAACTTCATTTAAAATCTGGCTATCTGAAGGCTGTTGTTTCAAACGAGACAAATTATCCTCTAATGAATCAAGATGATCTCGAGTTTCTATAACAAAATCTTTCAATAACGTGTCAGAACCAGTTTCAAGATTTATAACCTCTGATTTTTCAATAGATAAAATAGCATCTTTTTCTTCAGAATCATCCAAGCCTATGGTTTCCGGGCCATCCTCATCCGTATCTTGCAATTCAGAGACATCTGGAAATAATTGTTTAACCTTATTAATAGTATCAACCACAATTTGCTGTATGAGAAGATCCGTATTCGGAGTTATACCGGATTGCATCTGATCACGAGCGCTGGAGATCGCATTGAGGCATCTTTCATATAGCCCCTTAAGCTTTTCATAGCCCATATAATTGGCCGATGACTTCAACGTATTTATTTGATCATCCAAATTGTCCAGTTGGGATTCAGAAACGCTGCCATTACTGATCTCCTCTAATGAATCTTTTATATTTCTTATACCGGTTTTGAGTTGTCCATAAAAAATATCAAAGAGTTCATCATCATATTCATCCTCATGTTCATCCTCATAAAGCTCTTGCTCAAAACCTTGATCCGGAGCACCATCATTTTCCTCTTCTTGCACAGGCGACATTTGCTCTATAGCATAATCATCCCTGGGCTCTTGCCTTTTGCATATTTCTATCTTTTGGATTAAATCGGCAATTTCACATTTTTCAGCCTGATATTGATACAGGTCATCAACAAGCTGGCCTATGCGATCGTTGGAGCCTATAAGCAAATCCATCATACTTTCGTTAATTTTTAGTTCTCCACGCCTGAGCAAATCCAGCAAACCCTCTAATTGATGTGATAACTCTGCAATTTTATCCATCCCAAGATACTCGGATGACCCTTTGATTGTATGGATAGATCTAAAAATTGCGTTCAAAATTTCCATATCATCGGACTGTTGTTCCAAACGCAATAAGCTACGTTCAACTTCTTCCAAATGCTCTTCGGTTTCCGCAATAAACTCCTGCATCAAATCTTGAGAGTTTGGATCAAAATCGGCATTTGCGCTGCCCGTATCCGATGCAAATAAATCACCCTCAGACGCTTTATTAGCAGGCTTAGAATTTCCAACATCATCACAATATGATAGATTAAAACCGATCTTCTGAAGTTCTTTTATTCCAGGGAATAAATCCTTGACTTTCTCAAAATTTTCAACTAACACATCATTAAGAAAATTTTCCATTTCAGGTTCTTTATTCGCAGAAACATCTTCTCGAACGTCATATAGCCCTTTTATGCAATTATCCAGGTATACTTTCAGGTTATCATAGCCCATATAATTTGCTGATGTTTTCAGAGTATTAAAATGTGCAAGGCAGCGTTCCAACTGAGCTTCAAAATTAGGGCCTCTCGTTAATCGCAAGAATTCTTTTTGCAAACTTTTAAAACCTTTTAAAAGCTTGTCGGTAAATATTCCAAACAATTCTTCATCGAAATCATCTTCGTACTGTTCATTTTCCGATTCAAGCTGTGTATCAGCATTTTTTTGCTCATCACGATTAAGATTTTCATCTCCTGCCAAACAAAAATCTATTTTTTGAGCCACATCATCGATAGAAGCCTTCTCAACCTGATGCCTGGACAAATCTTCCACCAGAGCACCAATACGGTCATTGGCGCCAATTAAAGCATCAAATACTTCCTTTTCGACCTTGCGTTTTCCTCTTCTAAGCAAGTCCAGCAAACTTTCTAATTTATGTGATAATTCGGCAATTTTTTCCATACCAAGATATTCGGCCGAGCCTTTTATCGTATGTATAGATCTGAATATCTCATTTAAAAGGTCCGTATCGCCAGCATGCTGCTCTAAACGCAATAAATTACGCTCCGTATCATCAAGATGCTCTCCCGTTTCAATAATAAAATCTTGCATCAGAGAGTTATCATTCATTGCATACTCCTTTTTTATTCACAGGATCAGTCTACGCATTAGATGTCAGCGCCTTTGAATCATCTGCAAAAAAGTTCGCCTTTATCGGCAATCAGGTTATTATTGATATTATAACCATCTGCTATCTTCAAAAATCACATACAATTAATTTAGTCCTCGAATAATATCTGCAATAGCCTTTGTATTGTGTTTATTCAAATATGCTTTTGCGCCAATTCGTTTTGCATCTTTACTATATTTATCATGATCCAAATTCGACAAAAAAATAATCTTCGCATCCGGATCAATTTTCAATATTTCTTTAGCGGCGGCAATTCCATCCATTTCGCGCATAGTGATGTCCATAGTCACAACGTCGGGATTTAAATCCCTGTACTTTTCAACTGCATCTAATCCATTTTTTGCTTCCCCCACTACGCTATGTTTTTCTTTTTCCAGCGTCTGTTTTATCATTTTCCGCATTATTGAAGAATCATCAACAACAAGTATCCTTTTACCCATTGAGTCCCACCTCATTTAAATAAATTTTCCCCTTCTTTGAATAAACCAATTGCCTTTATTCCGAACGTTGGCTTATTATGATTTTTTTTCCTGACGTTTTGATGCACTCAACTTCTTAATTTCCCCAACAAGCAATATGCGATTAAAATCCAATATGGCTGCAAGCCGGTCATCAGTTTTAAATACGCCACTGATATAGTCACTTTTCAGACCTGATGAAAACATCTCCGGAGGCGGTATTATCGATCTGCTTGGAACTTTCATTACACGCGAGACGGTATCTACCCTAAAGCCGGCGATACGTTCATTAATATTAAGCACCAAAATCCAAGCATCGGCCGGACTATCTGTCATGGTTTTTTCCATATTCAACCATTTACGCAAATCGATAACCGGTATGATATTGCCACGTAAGTTTATAACCCCTTTGATAAATTCCGGTGCGGCCGGCACTATTGTAATAGGTATATTTTTCACTATTTCCTGAACAGTTAATATATCAACCCCAAATAGTTCTGATTCTATTTTAAACCCTACAATCTGCTGCATATCTTCAGGTTCAGTGTTTTTCTGATCATAATTTTCCGGATCATTTTCAACGAACTTTTCAGCAACATCATTCATTTTTGTATCTCCTTTTGTCCAGCATGAGCCACCAAGAAAGAATTTATTGCACCTGCCATCTGTTTACCGCTTACCAGATAATCAATATCATAGCGTTTTGCTGTTAACAAAGGTGTCAGCTTAAAAAGGCAGCTTACGGGATCTTGGACAAAAGAGGTTCCACCCTTTTCAATTATTTTCCCCAAACCTTCAACCCCATCTTCACCGGCTCCGGTTAGAATTACACCGACAGCGTTTTGCTGATTTGATTCGGAGACTGATTCCATTAACCTATTGATTGTATGGTCCTTACTGTTTGAAGAAATCTCAATTTGCGAACCTTCAACGATAGATACGGATTCACCGGCTGCCGCTAAATAACATGTCCCGCCAGATAATCTGGCTCCATCCTTAATCCTGTGTATATCCATCGGACAAAAATGATTAAGATAATTAACAAAAGCATCAACATGTTTTGCAGGTTGATGCATGGCGGCAATATAGGTCACGGGCAAATCCTTACGCAAATGGGGGATTAAATTTAATAATGCGCCATATCCGCCTTCTGCCGCACCTATTGCCACTACATTACGATATGGTCTTTCATGAAGGTAATTTTGTTTTTTATCATAACGAGAGCTTCGCAAATAACGTACTGAATTCATTTGAACACTTGAAGCCAAGTCCAGTTTACGGATGATTTCAGCTTTTTGCGTTGACAGATTTTCCCCTTTGACCCGGGAAGGTTTAGGCAAAAAATCAATTGCGCCATATTTTAACGCATCAAATGTTTCAGTCGCTCCTTCCTGGGTTAAAGCGCTGATCATAACTGTAGGCGTAGGCCGCTTAATCATTATGTGCTTAAGGGTGGTCAATCCATCCATAACAGGCATATTGATGTCCAAGGTAATCACATCCGGCTTGATGGTGTCCAACAAATCCAACGCCTCTTTCCCATGCACGGCTTCACCAACCACCACTTTATTGTGGTCCGAACCGATCATTTGAGATAATACCTTACGAATAATACTTGAATCATCAACCACCAGAACTTTCAGCGGTGGTCCACCGGACGATAGGTCCTGCACAGGTGACTTAGCCGCCTGCATTGCCACTTGCGCACTACTTTTTTTTTGCGATTTGGATACTAATAGCATTTCACGGCATAAGGTGCATTTGAATTGATAGGCATCCTGTTCTTCAAGTTTATCCGAAGGTACTTTGTTTCTGGTACCGCATTCCTCACAAAATAAAATCATTTCAGCAACTCCCGGTGGTCAAATCTTCAAAAACCATTAACGTTTGAAAAACATATGCAGACAGCTAAAAACAGAATCCCTTTCAGGCATCAAACTCGTGTCAATAATCTTTATCGGTAATGTAGCATTATCCTTTAATATAGGTAGGGCTCATTTTAAAAACGCCACCCATCTTTTAATAAATGGGTTTATTGTAATAGCGAATTTCCTGAAAAAGAACAGTGACCGCGTAAAAGATTAAACTCATTACTAAAATCAATGAAAGATTTGAGCAATAATCAACTTAGTTCTGGGTATCGGTCTGAATTTGCTCGTTTACCTATATAATAGAATTAAAGCCCCTATTTTCGCTCCGTTAAGGCGATGATCATCTATTTTTAATCCCTATTAAAATAAGGCAAACGTCATACCAAGGTTTCAACATGACAATTTTTTGATTTAATTTCAATTGTTTATTCATATATTGAAATTTTGTAAAAAAACAAAAGTGACATAAATTGTTTAAAATACTGACATTTTCTGTCAGTCGGCACTTTTATTAGTTCGTGCCCATCATCGAAATAGTTAAATTTATACAAAATCGAGGTGTGCGATAAATTTTAGGCGATTGGCGCAAAAAGATATAGGATCTTAACAGATACCATATTGGGCTTAGATTTTTTCTCGTCTTCAAAACACGCCAAAGTTCGCATGCTTAGGCGATTGACGGAAAAGAATATACCAGATTGAGCTTCGATTTTTTTTCGTATTCAAGGCGCGCCAAATTTTTGCTGATCAGTTTGCATACTTTACGTATTCGAGCTTTGGCGCAACGCACAAGACGGGAAAAAAGACATACAAGATGGTATATTCTTTAACTGTAAATCGCCTTAACGTATTCGCACCTTTAGCATAACGTATAAGACGGAAAAAAACATGCAAGATGGTATATTCTTTGATTGCAAATCGCCTTACCACAAGCATATAGCTGATATTCTGAGGATAAAATTTTGAGTACAATTTTGAGCACAATGAAGATACCGGTCAAATTCGCAATTTCCGGATACACAATAGTCCATTGCAAGCAATGACCGGTTGATTGATTTGAAACTTCTAAAACCCTTATTTAGGAAAGATTTGCCTGTAGAGCGGCGCCCAGTAATTAAAAGCGCACCCTTGCTTCACACCCATCCACGTCTTTTTCAAACTGGATGCCGCATCTACAGGTCAAATTGTGATTTTTGGATATTGTCCACCCAGAAATAGTACGCTTTAGCTGTGATATGTGTTTTCGCACTTGACCGATACTCAACACACAACCGTTTATTGAAACACCACAGCCTTTCCCCAATCCAAAAAAGCTCATTTCCGGATGAAATTTTGATAGATGGCAAGACTTAATTATCTTATATTCAACAAACATCACTTGGACTCTTTCAGTACAAAATCCTCATACCAGACCAGAAACATATCTTTAGATTTGCTAAGCATATTATGTGCCAAAAACAATGCATCTTTTCAACGATTATAAATTTGCTATTTATTTTCAGGATGTTACTTCGACAATTAATTAATTACGATGTTCAATTAGCATAGATACACCCAATGGAAAAAATGCCATATTGACGCACTTAATGAGTTATTTACTAAATAACTATCTGTATATACAACACATTAAAAAACCGCGCCATTATGACATATATGTGCGTCAATTTGACGCTATTATAGAATCTGGAGATCGTGCAAACGCCAATGCGTTTGTTTGAGAGATAGGGACTTGGTTTTAACATCGGCCATCGAACAAATTGTTATTGCTATGAATATGCTTAAAACTGCAGGAACCGGTTAGAACGCGAAGGCAAACCGTTCATTGTGAGCGAGGAACGGGCGAGTTTCTGGTTTTTCAAGATTCGCATTATGCGAAAAAGGCTATCACTTCGAACTGATCTTGAGCGAGCAATCGAACTGTTTGTCTGAAGCATTCAAATGAATATTAATAATTTGAGCATATGTGATCAAGGCGTGACGATTAAATCATAATGGCCAAAGTTATAACCAAGCCCAGAAATAGCAAATTTAAAAAAAATACTATAACAAGGCCAAAACGCCGCAAATTTGAGATTAAAAGACAGTCTATTTGTCTAAAATTTGCATCATGCTGGACCTTTCTAACACTTTTGCAGCCAACGCAATAATTCTCAAACAGGCCCTAAAGATTCTCAATGGATTTTATTTTTCTCTGCAAAGTACGAAGACTAATCCCAAGAATTTTTGCAGATCGAGTCCTGTTGCCATTAGTACGCTTCAAAGCCTTTTTTATGTGCTGGATTTCCAACTCTTCTAAAGTTGGAAATTTGTCACCTTCACTACCGCACATAAGTTGATCTGAAAGCAAATTTTTTGCTGCACCGAATGACAATTCATTTTTTGTTTCCACAAGAACAGTGGACGCGATAACATTTTCAAGCTCTCTGACATTTCCTGGATAGGAATATCTGACTAATATTTCAGAAAGTTCACTCGAAATTCCTGTAATGTTTTTCCTATTTTTCGCAGCATGCCGCCTTAAAAAATAATTGGCCAAAATTAAGATATCTTTTGGACGGCGCCGTAAAGGAGGAATATGGATATGGTATTCATTTAATCTGAAATATAAATCCCCCCTGAATCGGCCTGTAGCCACCTCTTTGCTGACATCTTTGTTCGAAGCGGATAAAAGGCGCAAGTCCACACTCATACTATCGGTACTGCCCAAGCGGTAGAACCTTTTCTCTTCAATCACCTGGAGAAGTTTTCCCTGGGTCGCAGAAGCGAGTTCAGTAATTTCATCCAGAAAAAGAGTTCCTCCATCAGCAGCTTCAAAAAAACCTCGCTTATCTGATATAGCACCGGTATAGGCTCCCCTAATATGCCCAAAAAAATCATCTTCAAACAAATTTTGACTGAAAGCAGGCATATTAACTGAAACCATGGGGCCTTCGGATCTTCTGCTCAACTTATGTATGGCCCTAGCCAGCATTCCTTTTCCAGCACCTGTCTCACCGGTTATCATCACATTATAATCACTTTCAGCACAAATCTCAGCCTGACGGAAAACCAGAGCCATGGCCTCATCCCTGGCTATCATACTTGAGAAGACTTCCGGGTGTTTCAGATCGGAAAAAGATTGTGGGTGTTCAAACAATGCTATGCCCTGCTTGAGTTGATAACGTTCCAAGGCGTGACTTATGGCAATTGTAGTTCGCTTGAGGTTCAACGGTTTAACAATATAGTCATAAGCGCCGAATTTCATGGCCTGAACAGCCAGGGCCACATCATCCACCGCAGTTATAATGATACATTCGGTTGCAGGGGATTTTTGTCTGATTTGCTTCAAGACATCCATGCCGCATATGTGCGGCATGACTAAATCGAGCATGGCCAGATGAAACTGATGCTCTTTAACAAGACTGCACGCCCGGCGGCAATCAGAAACCAGCGCGGGCTCGGGCAGACCTGCACTTAATAAAGCAGCCCGTATACTCAACAACAGGCCATCATCATCATCAACGATAAGAATAGGAGATTTTGCCGGAATTGTTTCCATCAAGGTTCTCTTCATTTAGTTGAACAGAGATACGCTTGATTAGAAATGCGGATTAAGCAAATTGAATTATAGCAAGCTTGTTTTTGATCCATCCAGCGCCACATTCAATTTATGTCCTTTCAGACCAAGATAGGGTCTTGGTTTTTATTCAAGACCTAAAATACCATTAATCAGACTTGGCTGCCCCAATTGCATTAAGCATTAGTGTTATGGGACGATCCTCTTCAACATTCTTATCCAGATTTACCGGTCCGGGTCTCCTGTACTGATCCTCTCCGGGAAAAGCTGCAAGCCATTTTTCCCGGTACGCTTCTACAAGTTTAAAAGATGGAGAGCTGATATCAACCAGACTTTTTTCCAAAACAAGCGCAAGTTTTCCCTTTCGCTCTTCCAAACGCATAAGAGGAGCAATTGGCAAACCAACGGGCTCCCATTGATCGAAACCATATTCCAAATTTCGGATGGCTGCCATTTGTCCGGTTGCACCGTTTGCTATCAAACTAAAGACCGTCAATCCGAGATTGTATGTATACGTGCAATCGAAAAAGGTAGGATCGGTTCCTCTGCCATCATATCCATAAAAATGAGACTGGGTTTTAAATTTTGGGACTGAAGCTTTGAATATCTTTTCCACGGCTTCGGGTATGACGCCTGCACGACTCATAAAACCGGCTCGAATCAAAGCAGTCTTGAGTGTGCGCAGGGAAATGATATTCTTTTTTACAAGCAGATACTCATCATTGCCATAGTTTTTAAACAATACCGGGCCATAAACGTCAGGGTCCAATCCAGCTTGTTTCATTACTTTATCAAAATATTTGTCTTGAATACCGGTTTTGTATTTTCCCTGTTCCTGTAAAATTTTCAAATAATCTTTCACCAGATTGAGAATGACCCCTTCTGTTGGGACCTGGGAAAATTGAAAATTGCCATGGCTATCTCTTTCTGTAAGAAGGCCCTCTTGAAAAAAATCGGGCAAATCATTAAACAAGTCATCATCCCGGGCGTGCCAGATATTGGGGGACATGCCGTAAGGCGCATCTCTGACCAGCCTGTGCAGATAGTCAAGTTTATCATCCAAAAGTGGAAACCTGCCGTGAAAGTCCTTGTCATGGGTTTCGTTATAGTCAGCGATAATCGTGTTTAATTTTATAATAAACACTTCAATTTCATTGATAAATTCCAGTATACCCTCAGGTATCACCACAGTTCCGTAGTTTTTTCCCACGGCTGCACGGCGTACGATGGCGTCACAGATCACCCGGCTTAGATGACGCAATGTAATGCCATAAGCCGTATAGTCTATTGTGTTTGCTTTTCGAGCCCTGGAAAGGCGCGTTTTATCCACATAGTCCGCCAAATCTTCACCAATCAATGTTAGATTGGCATGGGTTTGCAGGGCAACCTCCAAAGCAAGATGGCTGGCCACCCTTCCCATCACCTTGCACACATGCCAATATTTAATATCTGAACTGGAATCTGTCGATAAATTGCTAATGGAATTCGCAAAAGCTCGGGCAGCGGAATGAAACCCAAAGGACATGGCGCAAAGGACATGCCCGTCCGCATCCCGAACTTGAATATCGCCATCAATGGTTTTGGGAACACCAATGACCTGTACGTTGCTTTTGTAAAGCTCCTGGGCCAGAAATGCCGCATTGGTATTGGAGTCGTCTCCGCCAATCACCACCAGTGCATCAAGTCCCATTGATAAAAGGGTTTCCTTTGATAAGGTCATCTTTTTTTGGGTATCAATTTTAGTCCTGCCGGTTTTGATCATTGTAAAACCGCCCAGGTTTCTATATTGATCGACCAAATCATCGTTCAATTCAGTATATTCACCTTCAATAATGCCATCGGGACCGACAAGGAAACCATATATCCGTGTCTTAGGATTTGCCTTTTTAGCGGCATCGTATAAACCGGCAATTACATTATGCCCCCCTGGGGCCGGCCCTCCGGAAAAAACAATTCCGATTTTCAGGGCTTTGCCCAAATTCGAAATAACTTGCGCATCGGCTTTTTCGCAAACAACAATGGATTGTACCTTGTTATTTATAATCGATGGGAGCTGCTGCTTGGCTTCCGGATCGACCTCAAATCGATATTTATTTTTTGTTTTCAGCAAGGTCCGGTCATTTTGAAAAACCTTGCAAACAGGTGGTATGAAGGCTGTCCGGAATTTGAGTTCATTACTGTTTGCGGACATTACATCTTGCACTCCAGGTTTTTCCAACAGAGTATCGATAAAATTATTCCCTTTCAGCGACACGGAAAACCTCCCTATTGTTATTTTATCCATTTTTGATAGAAGACCTGTAATTGAAAAATGCGCGGAAATGGATATTGAAAACCGAGCAAGGCATTAATACAAATCCAAACTAAGTTAAGTCAAGAAAATTACAGGAAATGGCGATTATGTTTATACATAAACGGCATAAAAATCCCCCAAAAAACCGAGTCACGAAGCTACAAATACCATTATTTGAGACGGGTTTCAAATAATTCGGTCATAGATAGTGTCCAGAAAGAACAAACAATAGATAATTAGTGGTTTATAGATAATTGATGGTTTATAATTGATAAACTCGGCAGATTGCATAAATTTAGTTATTTTCGTATAGATAAACTTCAGAAAAGGGTTACCGAAAAAGCCGATATAAAACAATACCATATATAGTAGAACAACTATCAGATCCACCCACCAGCTTGTGCTTGAGCTTTACATCTACCCTATGTCCTGGTAAGAAAAGCGCACAGTGGAGAAAATCAATGGCTTAAGCCTGTTGGAATTAAATAATATAAATCCATTGTTTTTATAGTTTTGGGAGTTGAAAACTACCCGTATTGCGCCGGATTAGGGTTTGTTTTCAAAATGCGCCAATGGGTGCGTGCTCATTATTTGTAACCATCGGCGCAGCGGACGAAAACGGATTCAAAGGTAATATGAATCAAGACAAGATTGCATGATTTGCATCTTCCAAAACCGCCTTATGAGAAACTTACACCGTCCAAGCCCTCTCTGAGCCGGAACCCGCTTAGAGATGTTCGAGGCGTTTCCTATGAAAATTAAAAAACTTGACATTATAGGCTTTAAATCTTTTCAGGAAAAAGCCAGCATCACATTCCCGTTCGGCATTTCAGCCATAGTTGGCCCCAATGGCTGTGGAAAAAGCAACGTTATTGATGCATTGCGCTGGGTTATGGGCGAACAAAGCATCAAACAGTTGCGAGGTAAAGCCAAGGAAGATATCATTTTTTCAGGTTCAAACGGCAAAGCGCCCCTGAATATGGCCGAAGTGACCATTACCCTTGGCAATGAAAACGGCCAAGCCCCTGAAGAATTCAAAGATTTCAGCGAAATCAGTGTTACCCGCAGATTGTTCAGATCGGGCGAAAGCACCTACCTGATCAACAGACAACCATGCCGACTCAAAGATATCTATAATTTGTTTATGGGCAGCGGAGTGGGCTCAAGAACCTTTGCCATTATTCAACAGGGTAATATAGGAGCTATTATAGATGCCGGCCCCGATGAAAGAAGGCTGTTCATCGAAGAGGCTGCAGGGGTCACGCGATACAAGTTTCGAAAAAATGAGGCTTTGAAAAAGGTCAAGTCAACCGAACAAAATCTGCTTCGCATCAATGATATCATTGCTGAGGTAAACCGCCAGATGGCGGGATTAAAACGCCAGGCAAAAAAGGCTGAGCGTTACCAGACATACAAAGATCGCATCAAAGCATTGGATATCAGGCTGTTATTGCATTACCACATGGATTATAACAAACAAATCGGCGAAACAGAGACGCTTTTAAAGCAACTCAAAGATACGGACCTTAATCATGTTGCACAGCTAAAAAAAATAGACGCCGCAGTAGAAGATATCAAGTTGAAACACTGGCAGAAAAACCAGGAAATTTCGACCCGAAAATCTGAAAAATTCAATTTCCAAAGAAAAATCGATCGTTTGGAAACTGACCGAAGCCACCTCAAATCCGAAATTGAGCGTCTCGTAATCGAATCGGAGGCCCTGACAAAATCCCATGCCGAGCTTAAGGATAAAACCGCCACAATTGGCGATGAAGTGCTTGACGTTGAAACCCAAAACCGCCGGGTAAGCGAACAAATTGAAGCCGGCCAAAGCCAAATCGCAAACAGGCAATCAGATGCCGAACAATTGCAAAAAGAAGTGTCAACGCTGAAACAGCAAGTAGACCAGCACAAATCAAGGGTTATGACATTAGCAACTGAAGAGGCTCGATTAAAAAATATTTTTCAAACCGCCTCCAACAATAAGGAAAATATAAAAAGACGGTTAAAAAGAATCGATGAGGAAGTTGTACTGGCAAGCCGGAAAACCGCAGCAATTGAAAAAGAACTTTCAAAAAACCAGGACGGATATGATCAAATCAAACAAACACTGGAGGCACTAAAAAAACAGGTCGAATCACTCAAATCCGAACTTGAAATAAAATCGGCCGAACTTAGGCGTCAGATAAAACGCACCAATCAAATAGAAATTGAACGTAACAAAATTCGATCTGAATTTACCGCATTGAAAAAAATGGCGTCAAATTTTCAATGGTATAAAGATGGTGTCAAAACTGTCATGCAGGCCCGCATGAAATACAATGATTCTGAAGACACCCCGAATAAACTCAAAGGAATAATCGGACTTGTGGCCGATATTATCGAACCTGATCCCGGCTATGAAACCGCGGTAGAAGCCGTTCTTGGCGAAGCCTTGCAATACATCCTTGTTACAGATCAGCAATCAGGCTTAAAAGCCATTGACTATCTGCAAACCAACCGGAAAGGGCGCAGTGGGTTCATTCCTTGCCAGCAACTGCAATTGCTGCAGGCTAAAGACCAAACGCCTCTTAGTCCCGGGGCAAACAGATTGCTTGACCATGTTCGTGTGCAACCCGATTACGTAGCGGCAGCACAAACACTTTTAGGCCATGTTGCAGTTGTAGAAAATTTAAACGATGCATTGCACCTGTTTAATCAAAAGGGCCGTTTCCAAACCATCGTGACCCTCCAGGGAAATGTTATTTCACATCAGGGAGTGCTTATTGGTGGAAGCAAGGACCAATTGGCCGGCATTCTTGCAAAAAAAAATGAACTTAAAGAACTTGAAAAACAGACCGCAGCATTAGACCGCGACCTGGTGCAAGCGCAAGAACTTCAATCCAGCCTGGAAGATACGGCGCGGGGATTGGAATCCGAGCTGCAACAGCATAGTGTAAAAAAACAAAAATATTCACAAGAGGCGGTTGAGGCCGAAAAACTGCTTTACCGTTTGACCGAAGATTTAAAAAATGCGCGGCACTATTTGAAAATGATGACAACAGAGCAAGACGAGCTTTTGGGAGAAGAAAGTGATGTCGAAGAAGAAATCACAAAACACAATCGCGCATTGGAAGAATTTTCAAATCAGATTAAAACCTCACAGGATCTTACTGCTGAAACGGCAAATCGAGCCGCACAGTTATCATCACGTTTTGAGCACAGCAATAAATTAATTGTCGACCAGAAATTGAACTTAACCGCTTTGCAAGCTAAGCTTGAAAATGGCATTCAAACGTTAAAGCGCATTAAGGAGTTTGAACGGGACAGCCATTTGCGCATGGAACAGCTTGAGCGTGAAATCAGTTTAAAAAATGAAAAGCGGATCAAGGCTCAAAAAGATATGGATGATGCCGAAAGTTGCCTTCAGGAACATTACAACTCCCTCAAAGAGCTTGAAAACCTTTTATCAAATAACGAAACGGAATATTCCGAAATTGATGCCGTATTAAAGCAAAATGATAATCGCATTTCGGCCATCCGGTCCGAACGCGAACAAACACTGAAAAAAATTCGTATAGTCGAGCTTGATCTATCGGAAAAGCGAATAAAACAAGAAAATATTGCCTCAAAGGCGCTGGAGCGTTATCATAATCATCTTAATGAGCTGCGCAAACAAATTGATGGCGACCAGGATGCGTTAGCGCAAATGACAGTTGATGAACTGGAAAAAGAGCTGAAAAATTTCCGGTCAAAAATATCAACTATAGGAGATGTCAATCTCGGCGCTATTCAAGAATATGAAGAGTTGAAAAAACGGTTTGATTTTCTCAGTGAGCAAAGAGAAGACTTGGTCAAAGCCATTGAGGATCTTCATAAAGTTATCCGTAAAATCAACCGTATAACTCAACAGCGGTTTTTGGAAACATTCAATCAGGTCAATGAAAAACTCCAGAAGGTTTTTCCTAAATTATTTGAAGGCGGAGCAGCAAAATTATACCTGACAGAACCAGGAAAACCTCTTGAAACGGGTGTGGAATATATGGTGCACCCTCCCGGAAAAAAACTCACTCGCATGAGTCTGTTGTCAGGTGGTGAAAAAGCATTATCGGCCATTGCTTTTATTTTTTCAATTTTTCTCATCAGGCCCGCTTCCTTTTGCCTGCTTGATGAAATTGACGCACCGCTGGATGAAGCGAATGTAATAAGGTTCAACAATTTAATGCAGGTTATTGGAGATAAATCGCAAATTATTATGATTACCCACAATAAAAAAACTATGGAATTTGCAGATATGCTTTTTGGCGTCACCATGGAGCAAAAAGGTGAATCGAAAATTGTTTCTGTAAATTTAAGAAATTAAAATTCATAGAAAGACATAAGAACATGGCGTTAAAATGGTTTAAAAAAAGGAACAACGGCAGAACAAATATAGAGCTATCTAACGATTCTGCTGATCGGGATACTCAGAAAGAGCAGGCAATACCAGAACAAAACGTTTCACCGGAAATAAACGAACCGGAAAAATACGATACGCAGGTCCATTCGGATTTGGACCTGGAACCAAAACCCAAAACAGACCCCATGGAAAAACTTAACCGAGACCGGGACAAATCTTATCAACCGGGAAAAGAAGATTTTCAATCCGCTGCGCTAAAGAAAGGGCTCTTTTCCAGGTTAAAAAACGGTTTATCTAAAACGCGCAACATTTTAACAACCGACATTGACGATTTATTTACCGGCAAGAATCAAATAGACGATGATTTTCTTGAAGAACTGGAAGAATTGCTCATCACGTCCGATATTGGCGTACAACCCGCAACCGAACTTATGCGTAAAGTTCACAAAAAAGCCTCCAGATTAGGTACGCCTGAGGCACTTAAAGCGTTTTTACGCGAACAAATTCAGGAATTATTAAAAAATACCGCCCCTTCAAGTGAAACCGAAACCGCATCAGAATATTCAAAGCCTCATGTTATAATGGTGGTTGGTGTCAATGGAGTTGGAAAAACAACAACAATTGGCAAATTATCAGCCAAGGCCGCACAACAGGATAAATCCGTTTTGATTGTTGCAGCCGATACTTTTCGCGCCGCCGCTATTGAACAACTAAGCATATGGGCCCAAAGATCAGGGGCGGACATTGTAAAGCATAAGGAAAATGCTGATCCTTCGGCAGTGGTATTTGACGGCATGAAAGCGGCTTCGGCCCGAGGCGCAGATGTGGTTTTTATTGACACGGCCGGACGTTTGCACACAAAAGTCAATCTCATGGAAGAACTGAAAAAAATCAAACGCACGATTTCCAAAAAAATACCGGGTGCACCTCATGAAGTCCTGTTGGTCCTGGATGCAACCACTGGTCAAAATGCCCTGACCCAGGCGCAATTATTTCATGAAAAGATTGGCATTACTTGTTTGGCGCTAACAAAATTGGATGGTACCGCAAAAGGAGGAATCGTCATCAGAATCTGTGAAACACTCAATGTTCCATTGCGCTATATTGGTGTCGGTGAATCGATAGAAGATTTGCAAACCTTTGATCCGCAACAGTTTGTGGATGCCCTATTTTAAAACGATCTTTTTCGTCTTCAAGGCATGCCAAAGTTTGCATACTTAACGTATTCGCAGCTTTGGCACACCGCACAAGGTTGGAAAAAAGACATGCAAGATGGTATAGTATTTAACTGTAAATCGCCTAATAACGAACACAGAATCCCTTTTGCCCTTGCCCCTGGTCTTTCCAGTCCACCTTCACATTGCTAACTTCAGAACCCGGTGATCCCTGCCAGCACCATTTTACCATGGCATCGACCTTATCCTTTGGGCCCTCAAAAAACGCCTCTACATTTCCATCGGCAAGATTGCGCACCCAGCCGTTGACACCAGCCTTTTGGGCTGCACGCTGGGTCTCGGCCCGGTAAAAAACACCTTGAACTCTGCCGCTTATAATGCAGTGAGCCGCAATTTGATTTTCCATGACCTTGTCTCCTTTAAGGTTTTGATTGTTGCTCAGCACCTGATATTAGGCGATTTGCGCCAATCGCCTTATTTCTCGTCCTGATGCTCATTTCCAATAAGATTACTATAGTCTTGTTCACTTAAGATTTTAACACCCAGTGCAGTTGCTTTTTCAAGTTTAACCGCTCCCACACTCTCGCCACAAATCAGCAAATCCGTCTTCTTGTTGATGCTTGTCTGGACGGTAGCTCCCAACTGCCGCGCCTGCTCTTGCATATAGCTACGATCACCTCTAACCATTTTCCCAGTAAATACAATCGCTTTACCGGAAATAGCACTCGCTGGCTCCTTTTTTCCAGATGTTGATTTCGTTTTTTCCAGCACAAATCCCAAATTCAACATATGCCGGATCGTATCTTTCATCTTTTCTAAGCCACTGGTAATCGACAAGCTGGTAATGTCACCGAAGCCATTAATTTCAGCAACGGATTTTTGCTCAACATCCAGCAATTTTTCAATGGGATAATGTTTCAAAAGTTTTCGGCTGTCCCCGATTCCTAAATCCGGTATGCCAAAAGCTGCCAAAAAACGCCAATCTTCAACAGTTTTATTCCGGCTGGTAAGCAGAGCTTCGGACAAATTGCCAGACTGGACCGGTCCAAACCCCAAACTTTCAAAATCTTGTGTTTTCATGGCATAAATTTTTTCCAGGTTGTCAAAACCATTTGAGACAAGCTTGTCTATTGTTTTAACACCAAACCAGTCCGCTGTGCCAAGCGTTCGGAACCAGTGAACAAGCCTTTGCTTCTTTTGTGCCGGACAAGAAATATGTTCGCAGCGCAGAAAATCATTTTTCCAAATTAATTCACTGTCACATGCAGGGCACGTTTCAGGCAGGGTAACTGTCTCTGATGGCGTAACAACTTTTTCGATCTTGGGAATAACTTCACCGCTGCGGATAATCTCAATACGGGCTCCCGGCCCGATGCTCAAATTGTGCACCATGCCTGCATGATGAGCTGTCACCCTTTTGATGGTGGCCCCTGACAAACTCACCGGATTCACTTCAAGTACAGGCGTAACATTACCTGTCCGGCCCACCTGCCATTTTACTGCTTTAACAGTTGTTTCAGCGGTCTGGCCTTTTTTCTTAACCGCGATTTGCCATCGGCAGTGGTGGGTGGTTGCTCCCATATGCCGTTTTAAATTATCATCAGTCACCTCAACCACGACACCATCCATGGGATAATCAGTTTCGTTGATGAGCTTTTCTGAAATCGCATCGATATTTTCCAGGATCTCTTCAGCAGTGCCTTTCCAGGATTCCAACTGGGAATAGGGGACAAAGCATACCTGTTCTTCTGTCAAGGCAGTTTTTGCATTCTCATTCAAAACATCCGAACTGATAATGCCAACGACCATGTTTCGGGGATGCTCAAACTTATTCGCCAAATGCATGTCGAAATAAGATTTGACCACCACAATTTCCCCAAGGCCCTGGCCTCTTTGACCAACGGCAACCACGCCTTTTTTAAAAGCATCGCTGATGTCATAACCCGCATGCCCATTGCCGCGACTGGCTAATGTTTCACCATCATCACGCCCGGCAAGGCCATCAAGCTTGGGAGTAATCTTGAATAAGACCTGCTTGAGGCCTATTTGTTTTGCTTCTTTTTCCACACGGGATAAAAACCGTTCCAATTGTTGCCTGGTGTAGGCTTTTTGCAAAGAAAGCATTGGACTTGGATGGCGAATCTCAGCACGGCCGGTAATTTTTTCCGGTTCAACCGTTGTAAGAAAAGAATTTTCAGGATCAAGTTTCCTCAATTTTTCTACAAGGTCATCATATACCGCATCACTGACAATCGGTGATCCGCTTCGATAAGCGCGATTATATTCTTCCAGTTTCCGGACAAGTTGTTCAATTTCGTTCATCTGAACCTCGTTAGTGGAGCTATAAAAAACCAAAGGGATTCTTGTATCACCAAAAAAAAAGTGTCCGCCCAAGGCAAACAGCATAATCAGTTTGATTAAAAACATAGGCAATTTAACGTCTCAATTTAACGTCTATAGATAAAAATCTGCCAAAGCCCGCGCCACTTTCTCTCTTGATTGTTTAAACGTTTTATTCTTGAACCCGGTCTTCCATTGAAATGTAAAAAGTTCATCGGAAACTGACAAAACGCTTGCCACGGATATGGAACGAAACCGGCCAACCGAAAAAAGTGCAGACAACTCCATCTCAACGACTTGAGCGCCCTTTTTCTGAAAAGCTTTCACTTTGTCCGGTGTCTCGCGAAAAATAGCGTCAGTTGTCCAGGCAGTTCCTGCTTTGGCAGTGATATTGTGCGAGGTTAAACAGTGCTGGATTTTTTTTCCCACGTGTTCATCGGGCGCTGCAAAATCACCTGACAGCTTCCCGTAAGATACAGACGTACCTTCATCAATAATGGCTGCATTTGGATAAACCGTATCCCCAATATGAATTGATGGGTCAATAGAGCCGCACCAGCCCCAAAAAATACATGTCTTCACACCCCATGAATGTAAAATTTCAAGAAGCATGGAGGCGTATGAGGCTCCCATCACCGGACCAGCAAGAGACGGCTTGGCCAAATCGCCGCCCTTGTAGCACAGCTTACTCATATATAAGTTGTATGTGTCTGGTAAATCTAACAGCCGGCTTAATGTTTTGAAATCATCCCGGCTTGCCGCCATATAGGCCAATGGGCCTAATACCGGTGTCCTCGAATTACTTACCGGACGAACAATTGAATCCCAATTTTGCATTTTCTTGATTTGAATAAAGATTTATCCCGGTCCAACCAGACCGCTCATCTGATCTTTGATATCATCAATAATATCATATAGCCACATCATATCTTCAATGGTCAACCGGCCCGCTTTTACCGGGGCCCTGTCGGAGCCATCCTTTTTTTTAAGAATACGAGGTCCAATCTGGACCTTGGCTTCACCTTGATCATACCGGTTGATGCTGATGATCAGCCCGGTTTCTTCACAATGCCACTTTTTAATGACTTTATCTTTTTCAGGATCGTAAGGCATAATTTCCCTCACATGCTTTATCTATAGTTAGTTAGTGCCAATCCATGAACGGCCAATTTGCCCGATATCTTCGCTGTGTGCGAAAAATTTTACCCGCGCAGTATCAACCCTTGGGCATATCAATCATATGCCTATGGTAACATTTTTCGCACGCCTTGATCTGGAACAAATTTTCCAGTTTCTCCGATGGGCATTAGGGTCTTGGAACCTATAAATATCCAAATGCTATTAATTTTCTTTTTTAATGACCAGGCGCTAAACACCTTAGGCGATTTTTGTTAAAGAATATACCATCTTGTATGTCTTTTTTCCCGTCTTCTGCGTTATGCCAAAGCCCGAATACGTTAAGTATGCAAACTTTGGCACGCCTTGAATACGAAAAAAAATCGAAGCTCAATCTGGTATATTCTTTTCCGC
>JAAERL010000861.1 GCA_024230435.1 Desulfobacteraceae bacterium | reverse complement strand
ATACCGGGTGGATGATTCGTATCGTTCATCCCAAAATTTAAATACCTAGGCACTTACCTTTCACAAACGCTCACGGAAGACGCCAATATCGACGCAAGAATCCTCGCTGCAACAAAGAACTTCAACGCCCTCGGCCGTAGTATCTTCCGCAATCGTAAAATCTCGCTCGCCATCCGAAGCCAACTGTACCTGGCCATCACGGTCAACATCCTCCTGTGGGGATGCGACTCGTGGGCCTTAAAAAAGAGCCAACTGGAGAAGCTAAGCTGCTTTCACAAGAAATGCATGCGTCAACTCTGTGGATATACGATGTTTTTAGTTAGAGAACATCATATTAAAACAAAGGTATGTATGGAAAAAATGAACCTGAAACCAATTGAAACTTACATTACGATCCGGCAACTCAGATTCCTTATGAGGATTGCTGAGATGCCAGAAAACAGGCTCACCCGCCAGGTAGTAAACTCTCAAGCGGTCTCTCAAGGAAAATGCTCAAGAGGTCAACAAACCACTAAGTGAGCATATAGAGATGCCTTGAGACGCGCAGGCTTGTGTGATAAAAAAGGAGACATCAAGACCTCGGATTGGATTGACTGCTTGAATGCAGAAGAAACACCTGCTGTCATCAAACAAAACTTAGAATTGGAACCTGGATCATTTAGGAAAAAGGAAAAGAAAGAACAGGAAAGAAACTGAAAACAATATAGCTTAATTTACCCTCCTGCTAGCAAAATAGGGCTGTTGTAAACAATCGTCATTATCATCATCATCAGTTTTTTACTGGCTT
>JAAERL010000860.1 GCA_024230435.1 Desulfobacteraceae bacterium | reverse complement strand
GCCTTTTCAAAAAAGACCCAGATAAAGTTTGCGATATGTCAGTTAAAGTGATTGATGAGACAGACATTATAGTATATAAATAGAAACGTCTTGTCATACCTGATTCGATGAGAAGCCAGGTAGTACAATGGTACCATCACTACTTAATGCATCCAGGTGCAGTGCGTTTAGCGGAAACCCTTAGCGCAGCTATGTACTGGAAGGATTTAACTCTTGATGTTAAAAAACACGTAAAGAGGTGCAAAAATTGTCAAATTGGCAAGTCTCGCAAACGGAAATATGGTAAACTTCCGGCCAAAATTGCCGTAACCGAACCCTGGAAATGTGTATGTGTCAATTTAATCGGCCCATATACGCTAAAAGGGAAGGATGGTACTATTTTGGACTTTATGTGTTTAACCATGATTGACCCAGCAACAGCTTGGTTTGAAATCGTAGAACTACCCAATGCTGCTGTCACAGTGGTGCGAAAGGGAGTAGAAATAACCGAAATAATTATTGACAAATCCTCAGTGGAAGTTAGT
>JAAERL010000859.1 GCA_024230435.1 Desulfobacteraceae bacterium | reverse complement strand
TTCTCACCGGAGACCAAATCCATACATAATTAATTTCTAAAAAACTTACGCCTTGACAGAGGAACTTTTTGCAACGCATTATTCATCATTTGCATTCCAGTTCCGGAAATACTTCCCACGAGCATCGCAGTGAGACCCATGCTGATTTGTTCGCTGTATTGGTACTATCGCCTAGCCGCTAAATAGCTTGCTCTTCCAGTGCAGTGCAGTGCTTTAGGAGTACTGTAAGAAGTGGTGCTTTGCTTTACTTGAACGTTGTGGCTGGGCTGGAATTGTCCCTAATGCAGGCGGGCGTGGAAAAACGAGATGACGAATTGAGGCGGGTTGAATTGGCATTGCCTGTTTACCCGTGATCAAAACACGCTTGAAGCGGTTATCAAAACATCTGCTCACCTCAACGCAGAGCTATTCTAGCTAAGTATGTAAGTATCTACCTCACATACTTATAATATTCGCAAGAACCAACTAAAATAAACTATAGACCTTATTAACGCGGGCATCCCCGGTTGGTTTCCCCTCTTTTTGAATTTTCATGCCTGCGCTACGATTTTTCCACATTTTTGTTAGTGAAGTGCTCTAGCTTCAGGCCAAAAT
>JAAERL010000858.1 GCA_024230435.1 Desulfobacteraceae bacterium | reverse complement strand
GGCAATTGAGAGCAAGGTCAAGAGGTCAAACGATAAAGGATGTTGACGTTCGAACTATCTTTTGACTTGTAGACTTTCCGTTTCCTTATGACGTGTTGGTATGTTATTTTATGGTTACCAAGCAGGCATGGCAAATCTGATTACAAAGGAGGAACCGAGACACGGGGCAAACCGAAGTTTTAGTATTGTGCACTATGACTATGGCGTTTTACATCATTGTACGCAAACATTATATATCCATAGCCTTAAGCATACATGACAATAAGTTTGCACATGGCAAAACAGCTCAAAATGAACGGGATCATTGTTAGCCCAAATGACTTCGAGCCACTATCCTGAGCAATCATAAAATAAGCCGAGAGCTGTTTAAACTCTGGGTTGAAATAAACAATTCGCTCGCTGCATGTCGGCATCATTGCGCCATCCTCAAACTCAAACGGTGCATACATAGCGTAGCTAGTGGCTACGTTGAGGTCTCGGCAACAGTCTTCAATGAAAGTGATAACAGGTTCTCCACACGGAACACCAATAAAAATGTCATTCAAAATGGAGACTGTATCGC
>JAAERL010000857.1 GCA_024230435.1 Desulfobacteraceae bacterium | reverse complement strand
GGCGATTTGTGATGATTGATTGTTGTGTGATATTACAATACTGGCCGAGCGCAGTCGAGGCAAGTTGATGATCCTATTTGCGAGGGCCCCCGCCCGAGCTGTGTTTAGTATTGTTAAATGAAAAGCGCTCGTGCCAACTGTCTGGATCTTACAGTCATAAAAAATGGTCGCTTTTTGAGATCTTCGCCGATCAACCCATCATAATGAGGCTGATCATAAGTGTATTTTCGCGAGGGCCATGGCCGAGCTGTGTTTATTAATTTGCAAATTTTGTTGCGTCAAGATAATAATGGTACTACTTAATCGATAGAGATTGAAAAGAGTTTTCGATTGGTTGTCATATTGTATTTTGATCCAAATTTGAATTCGGATGTGAAATTCTGGCTGCAAGGCCGGTTTTCGAGCTGCTGGTCACTTTATAGACCCGTTTTTGACCTGATCGATTCTCAAATTTGGCTCCAATCAGGCTGATTATACGTCTAATCGATAGAGCTCAATGAGAGCTTTCGAAAACGCCACTTATCGTCCTCATTGGCCGCCTCTTAGAGAAGATACGGCCGTTATGATGTAATGTGATAAGTACTTATTATGTCACGTCGAGTTGCTTGATCTTG
>JAAERL010000856.1 GCA_024230435.1 Desulfobacteraceae bacterium | reverse complement strand
GCGGCAATGTGGACCAGGTTGCCGGCAGAGAGGATCAATTCGAGCTTTCAAAATGACGGGAGATCGGGGCAACCGAGACTCAATCATAGGCAACCGAGACTCATTTTCACTCTTGACGAGAGGAATTGATACAAAATTGGCGATCCATCCTGGACAAAGAAAGACAGTATGTTTTCACATCGGAACATGTAGACGATCGCTAAATTTGAGTACCAACTTGCCGGGATCTTTTAAATTTAACAAAACGACGCCAACCCTGCTTATTATTTACCCTTGGCCAGGCCGATATTGTTACGGGTAAAATCTACTTGCCCGTTGTCGCCATTACTTTTGTGTGCGGCAAAGTTAGTGTCGCCATTAAAAGTAATGGCGACACCCGGTTTTGTGTTAAATAAAGGGGCTAATTAGGGAGTTTGCTAGAAAGAAGGCGGGTGAAATTGTTGTCGCCATTATCGTAACCTTTTTTTTGCCACTACTTACTATCACTGCCACTAGCCACCGCCATTCACCATCTATGGTAAGTATCTGCCTGCAT
>JAAERL010000855.1 GCA_024230435.1 Desulfobacteraceae bacterium | reverse complement strand
TCGGTTGTACTGCTCAATCCTTCCTGTGTTAAATGCGAAGAGCTTCCTTCGCTACTGCTCGATTCTTTTACATTATCATTATGATGTTGAAGTATTTCATCCAAGTTTATTTCAGCCAGATCTTGCGTCAACACTCCCTCGCTGTTGGATGTTGTTTCAATAATTTCAAACTCATTCGCGCTTTGCTTAGCCCAGGACGATGTGAAATCGCCGTTTTCGAGGTTATTCCCTAGGCTACCGTTCTGTGGAGCCACTGGCTGCTTCTCAGACTTGGTATTGTATTTTTGACCTTCATCGATGATCTTGGAAAAATCAGAGACACGCCCTCCTTTTTTCTTCTTTTGCTTCCGTGCTGACGCCGACAGTTTCCCCGATTTTTTCGAAGAGGCTGCCGGGCGGCTTCTATTGGAAGGTTGATTCTCATTCATTAGCGGCCATACCAAGCAGGCTACTTGCTGCTTACTTTCGACTTAGGATGATGTATTATTTTTTATTGGAGATATTGTAACGTTGAAAAGGTAACGGTAAAAGTTTTGAAAAACATACGATACGATATCTATCTTTTTTAGGGCAAATCATGAGTCACGGACAGCACATGAGTATGTGTATTGAGTCCAGCGTTACTGTGTCACGTAGAAACGAGAAAAGGTAGGGCCTTTTTGGCATCAAAAAGAAAAGCGTCTCATTCTCGAGATAACGGGATGTCCGACGTTTTTTTGTCCGATGTTTGTCAGTCGTTTTCTATTTTCACACT
>JAAERL010000854.1 GCA_024230435.1 Desulfobacteraceae bacterium | reverse complement strand
CGGTGCTGTATACATCGCCGTCGAGGTAGGCGTTGTAAATGCGTTCTTGGTTTTTATCAGGATTTTTCATCGTCATTTTCTTCCTTTTTTAAAAATTATGGTTTTTAAATTTTTAGCTTTATCAGCGCCTGCCGCAGACAGGCCACCGCCCTTAACGGTGCGCCTCACGATCTGCGCTGTGGAGATTAAAGAGGATGGAGGGTTGCGAGCTCTACGGTGGACCGGAACAATTTCCAGCGCGGGTGTTTCCTTTGCTTGTTGGGAAGCCGGCCGGCTTTGGGGGGGCTGTGCCGCGTCGTCACTTCCGGCGGCAGGCGCTGTTGGGCTTAAAAACAAAAGGCGTGCAAGAAACATTATCGCGTATATTACGGTCAATACGATGATCGGTTTTAGCAGTCGGGTCAGCGTTTCAGAGCGGTCAGAATGGTTCAGGTTCCACTGGCGGTGCCTCGTTCGCTGTAAATTGGAGCTGGATCTGGATTCAAAGGTACGACTATCGTAAACCATTTTTCCCCCTTTTGACGGCCTATCCGGTTTTTGTTTGACGAAACTTTGTAATTTTGAGCTTTCTTGATTTTTTTTCAATTTCATCCAGCAACGAGCGTTTCATTTCCAGTAACTGCCGCTTGGTATATTCAACCTGCCCAAGCAGTTCTTTTATTTCAGCGGGTGTGTATTTCTTGTCTTTGGAAGCGATTCTGAAAGATTCGATGAATTTGCTGATTGCAATTACTACGTCCATGGCTTCGGATTCAGTATCTTTTGTTGGGTGCATCGATTCTACTTTGTGGTTCAACTCGAACTGTTCAGGTTCCAGATACTTTCGAATTTCGGCATGGCCATCAGTGGCGATTACTGCGGCATGCAGGAAATCAAGAAAGGGCGGTTGGGTGCGTCCGCTAAGATAATCGTAAATCGTCACCTCGGCCCTGCTCAGTTTCGCGGCCATTTTTTTTACAACGCCTTTTCCTTTAAGCGCTCCATCGTAACGGATTGTCATG
>JAAERL010000853.1 GCA_024230435.1 Desulfobacteraceae bacterium | reverse complement strand
GCTGCAAAAATCTAACATCCTTGTTCCATGCAAGGGCTTCAACCAGTAACCTCATACGCATGAGACAGATGGCAACCACTATCCTAGAGCCTTCGTCAATGCTATAGAAAATTTGGGCTTTATATTGTGTTCTTACAAGCATCTGAACAGTTATTTTCCTTCGGCGTTGAAACTTGCAACGCACGCGCGCGCGCATAAAACCGGCGAAAATAATACTTAGGAATTAATAATACATTTGTGAGCAAATTGACAAAATAATGGGAAAGAAAATTCCACACTTCCGTTTGATTTAAAATTTGGTATTGGGTATGACGCGATGAATTTAGAGATAGCTAAGGGAAAACAATTCGATAGAGATTAAAATAAATATTAATGTCAACCACGATACGTATAATTTGGTACTGTACCGGGAAAATATGAAAATTAAGCCCTTCCAGATATCAGACATTATTTTTAACACAGGGGAGAAAATAAATTAACAAGTAAAATGAACTTACACCATGCGCGAAATTATGGTGCAGGGGGAGCTGTGGATATTCAGCTTCTCCATTTGCTTTCGCAGGTTTTGGCTAATCTTGTC
>JAAERL010000852.1 GCA_024230435.1 Desulfobacteraceae bacterium | reverse complement strand
TCGGTTCGGTGGCTGCGGTCCTGCGTTGGGGATTGTTGGGTCTTCCGAAACTATACGTCGATGTCGGTGTCACGTCCCTGGGAAGCAGATTGTCCTCGAGCGACGAGGGAAAGAATGGAGATCGAGATGCTGGTTGAAGTTGTATTTGATTGTTGTGTCGTCTTGTATTCCGATAACTAGTGAATGGTGCAAGGGATTCGTCTCGTGGCGCGAGTAAAAGTCCAGAGGAAATTGCTGCTGGTTGAAGTTGCATTTTTCGGATTGCGGCGTCGTGTTGCCGATGGATGAGTCGTTGAAGTTGGGACGTTGGCAGGTCGACAGGTTCAATGAGAAGCGGGCCCGAAAGAAGGCTGATGAGAGATCCAGCTTCTTATTTTTTGAATGCCATTATCGGCCGGGATATTGCTACTGACCAGTGTTGGGGAGGTCATGATGCCATCGATGATGCCGAGGATGGTTCATTTGATGTCATGGCGTTGAGTTTGACGAACACTGATTGGGGGTCGGGATACAAAGTAAAAAGATGACCAATCAAAAATTAAGCAAGACTACCAGACGGATAATTCAACTATAATTATTTCCTAGTTAGATTCTTTTTTCATCACTCTAAACTTACCAATATTTCTACTATTTAGAATATTTCTAATATATTTTTAATTTCTAACTTTAAACCCCGAGCTGATTAGATATGGCGGGAAGGAAACGAGCGGCCGCCCGTTCTTTTAAACCGT
>JAAERL010000851.1 GCA_024230435.1 Desulfobacteraceae bacterium | reverse complement strand
GTCATTTTTTGCATTGATGCATATTATTTATTTTAGATAGGTTATGACCATTAGGGCCGTCATCTAATATTTTTGCAAGTTGGCATTTGGTGCAATCATCATCATGTTAATTTGAAAATACGACCGATTTCTTACAACTCCGATATTATCATCTTCTGTATCAAATTCCTGCGTACATTAACATGGGAACTCATGATGTTTGAGTTAAAGTTTAGGATGTCGAAGAGGTGATTATCGGATTATCGGTCGTACGTAGGTTCGTTTAAACGACCATTTTCCTTGCTAGAGCGTCAGCTAGTTAGTTGGAGGAAAAACGACCCTACACAAATCGTACCTTTTAGGAATCAGTACTCCGAGCGTGACAGGTACCACGTCACAAATAAAAGGTATCTATTGCGCATTGGGAGAGAAACAGGAGAGAGCAAGCAAGTACGCTACAATATCTAGTGGTAACCAGTTGGAACCGCGGCCCAGGTATCCTAAAAAATAGGTTGTTCCAAAATCAGTCTTGAGGACCGACGCCACTCCAGGTTAGATCC
>JAAERL010000850.1 GCA_024230435.1 Desulfobacteraceae bacterium | reverse complement strand
CCATGCTTTGTGATGCATACCCTACGCACCCGTAATGTCACACACCCAGGCGGATTTTTTTTCATTTTTATTTGTTTGTGACCAAGTCTTATGCATAAAAATATATAAACAACATCAAAAATGGTCATTGGGTCATTGGTGTATGCGTTGCCTCAAATATTGGAAGAATAGCCAAAAACACTAGTAAAAACGCTAACAAACAAAAATTACGACTTTCAGGCGCCATATGGAGGGGTTGTGGTCATTTTTTTTTGAAATTTTTTAAGGCCACATTATTTCACCCATGCTTAATAATATAGGCTATCAATCTATTGGTTTCTAGACAAAAAATATTTTCAGTTGAATACGGGTGCAGTCCCTAACGTTGGCGTCAAGCAGTTGCTACTTGTACACGATATCAAGCCGCGACCCTTGTGCACGGCCTAGCGGCAACTGATTTTCTTCTAGCAGCGCACCGATGTAGTCTTTCCACTCGGGGAGATTCTGGTAATGGACTCCGGAGACGTGACCGAAGCTGGCGATTCCTGTGGCCAGCAGGTCCGAGCCTTTCCAGAGATTATCGCGATAACTGAAGTTAACCTGGAGAT
>JAAERL010000849.1 GCA_024230435.1 Desulfobacteraceae bacterium | reverse complement strand
TGTTTCGAGGCAAAAATTATACCAACTGAATTATTTCAATTAGATATGATTGTTTTCGCTCTAACAGACCATATCTACCGCCAAAAAAGTTGTCGTTTTTGAGAGCATTTAGCGCGAATTGCCAACAATCTTTTGTGCTTGTTTTTTTGAGAATTAATTCTATTTTTAGCACGATTATATTTTTATAACCGCTGCCAAAGATTGTACGCATCGGACTTGGTCATTTTATCTCGTTTTCCTTTTGAACAGACTGTTTTACCACAATATTTGCGCCATTCAAAAAGGGGAACTTCAGTTTATGGAGCCGGTGAGCACCTAAAATTTCATCCGTGATTTTTTTGAGTCTGGAAACGCGAACTTAAATCGTCAGATCAAGTATGTGCATGCCAGTTTGAAATGCCCTTGGCTGCGGGTTCAAATCCCGCCGCCTACACCAATTTTTTATTATATATTCAAATGGTTATCGTTCTAAGATTAGGGCGGCAAATGCCAGGTAAAATTTCTCTTTGATAAATTTTAAGAGATTTTATTTGTCTGCCGCTCGATTCAATTTTTGCCATCTATAATAATTGTCCGATGTAGCTTTGGATTATGAATTAAGGTAGCTATATTCTAACCTTTGGAACCTGCATTTCATTGCCGCCTGGATTGCGGACATCTGCACTGTGGTTTTGCCAGGGTCAAATGTATGGAATGTGGTCATGAATATTTACTGGCTTTTTCTTGTAAGCGGCGCCAATTTTGTCCGTGCCGCCACCAGAAACGGGTGGTTGAATATGGCCAATGGCTGTGGACAAATATTTTGAAAGATGTGCCTCGCCGGCAATGGGTTTTCAGCATCCCCAAAAGATTGCGGATCTATTTTATGTATGATCGCAAGCTGCAGGCCAAATTGAGCCAATGCGCCTGTCACAATTACCAGCAACGGCGGCAGGCTTACGGAATGATCCCAAGCATGAGCCGTAAAGGTAATTGTTGGGATAATGCTCCAACCGAGCGCTTTTTCCGTTTCTTGAAATCAGAAAGGTTGACTGCCTGTAGGTTTATAACGCGTGATGCAGCAAAAAATGAAATACTCGACTACATTACTTTCTATAATAGTATTCGACTTCATTCATACTTGGACTATGTATCCCCGATGGATTATGAGAAAGAGAAATATTTAAAAGTGGCTTAATTTTGTGTCCGTTTTTTGTTGACCATTACAGGGTGGGCGCACGATGGTTATATTACAACGACTCCGGGCAATCGGACAGATTTTTGCGTCATCAAAGAAGACCTGCGCGACCTTGCTTGAAACCATAACATTTTGGAAGTCCCGCACGATCCATGGAACGCAGCGCAGTTTGTAACCGATATGCAAAAAGAGGGCTTGACCATGATCGAAATTTCTCAAACAGTAAACAATATAAGCGAACCGATGAAAGAGTTCGAAGCCCTGGTTTTATCCGGCAATTTGCGCCACGATGGGAATCCTGCGACAACCTGGATGATGTCGAACGTGGTGTGCAGGCTGGATAAAAAAGATAACGTTTTTCCCTACAAGGAAAAAGACGAAAACAAGATTGGCGGCGCGGTTGCGGCTATTTTATCGCTGAGCCGGGCAATGCTGGTAAAACGAAAAAAAAATTAAGGATGCCGGTGGTGTTATGAAAGATATGAAAAAAGTAGAGGCTATTTTTTTGGATTCTAAGGAGATCGCGGACTTTGTAAAAATTGGTGTTCGGGACATTAAACTGTATAAATTAAAATTTGGCTTACCCGCCTTTCAGGAGCAACCTATCGGGAAGTGGAAAGCGCGTAAGCGATCCCTAATCGAGTGGGCCGAAAAGCACGAATGGCGCTATGTTGGATCATGAAAGCCAAAGGACGCATCTGTCAATGCGCCCTTTAAGTACAGCGGACTAAATTATCGGGTTATGGAACCCGGTAATTTTCTAATCAATTCTGCATGCTGCAGATTGTGGGCCGCTGCGTGTGATGAATACACACAGATTTATAAAATGATGAGGCGAGAAAACCCCTCGGTCTTTAGCCGAGGGGTTGTTGACAATCGTGATAGATTTAAATAATCTGGGATTATAAGAGTCAATTAGAAATCACAATTTAACTCTTCAAGCACATACTTTTTAAAATCCGAGTAATCTGCGATCTCTTCTGGGCACTCATCTTCTATGTAATAGAAAAGGAAGTCTTTACACCCTGATGTTAGAGCTATAATATCATCCTCATCGGTCACATGAGTAAAACCCGAATCTGCACCTGCGCCTGGACCTTCACTTGTAGTTACCAGAGCTTCATAACAAAAATCATATGCTATATTTTTAGCCCACGATTTACCCAGGTCATAATAATCATCTGCCAATGCGCTGGTTGACATTCCCATCACTATTGCGGCTACAAATGTGATTATAATTGCTGATTTTTTCATTTCATTCCCTTCTTCTTGCGGAAGCAGTCGACACTACTCCTATTAAAAGTTATTGAATACTTGCACCATGGGAGATTGAATAGCAAAATACTTGTATTTGTATTTGTCAGCGTGAGCGCAACTATTGCATATGATATCTATTATGTCAACCCGTGTGTACTAAATTATCAGAGCAATCGCATGTAAAAAAGGTCTTGCTTAAAACACACATATGCTTTATTCAAACGAGTTTTATTTATCACTTCGTTAGTGCGCTCCAATCATCTATTGTATCCGGAAAACTGGCTTGCAGATTATTTCGGTGGTGGTGGCGCTATGTTGAGCAACTACTGCTTTAATCTAATATGTCAATGAAATAAATGTCACCAAAGTTTGGCGCAAGAGAGTCAAACTCAATTACAAGCGCTCCTATAAATTCCATATCAGTATCAATTCCCAAAAAAGATCGAACCTTGAGTATATCAGTTTCACACTCAAAATGGATTATCGACATATTTTGATTGGATGAGTTTATAAATTTTCCTTTCAAAGTTATCGTGTCTAACCTTGTAAGTTCACCTTTACATATCAGTGGCGGAGTTAAGCTTCGTTTTGAAACTACTTTATGAAATCGATTAATAGACAGCTTGTCAAACTCAAATTCCTGAGAGGACGAACTTGTAAGTAAAAGGACTAAATAGCTATCACCTGAATAAGCTGACCTTAATGTAGAAACTACTTGGTCTATTTCTTTACCAATGGATCTGTGACCATAATCCCTCATAATGTCGTTTTTGGGTATGTGTGAATATTCTGTATATTTTAATGGTTTAATTGTTTTGTTTATGATTTTGTTTTTTAAATTTCCGACCTGAGTTCTCATACTATCTATTTGCAATGAAGTCTGCAATTGTACCTCACTGATAGCTGATGAAACTCTGTCCGTAATTTTAACAGCATTTCTTATCATTGAAAAAAATCGCCTACATATCCACCCTCTTGTGGCACCTGTGCCATAAATTCTGATCTTTCGTAGTCCTCTGTTTTCATTCTGGCATATAGCAATAAAGCCAGGGGGCTGTGAAAAAAAGCACAGCTGGATGATCAAATACCAACCATTGTGCCGGAACAAATGTCCTCCAAGCAATTCAGGCGCAACTGGGCCCGATTAATCCTAAAAATTTACGAGGCCGACCCACTGTTATGTCCCAAGTGCCAGGGCGCTATGAAAATCATATCCTTTAGGCGATTTGCAGTTAAAGAATATACCATCTTGTATGTCTTTTTTCCCGTCTTGTGCGTTATGCCAAAGGTGCGAATACGTAAAGTATGCAAACTGATCAGCAAAACTTTGGCGCGCCTTGAATACGAAAAAAATCGAAGCTCAATCTGGT
>JAAERL010000848.1 GCA_024230435.1 Desulfobacteraceae bacterium | reverse complement strand
TGAAAATGCAAAGACAACCCTGCGTGATTGAGTTAAGTCGGTGCAATACAAATTTTATGTAAATTCAGGCGGTAGAACTGCCTAATGGATCTATTTAAAAGGTCGTTTTGGAGCTTTGTTTTACCTTTACGTCGCTTTAGCGGGTAAAAATGTCAAATTATGCAAGGGGTTGTCAAGCAATGATATTTATGCGGCAGATGCTATCCGCTCTCTGAACAGTTCGCCGCCGCTGTGATGATCAAATTTTAAGGCGCCTCTTTGAATTGTTTGAATTGGAAAAATGTGGCAGGCGTAACTAACTGTAATTTAATATTTTACCACCAGGGAGACGTACGGTCGTGGTTGGACGGGTGAGCTATTGTTTTTTACTTGACAATACTTATCATGGATGTCCCCGAATTGGCCCCCGAATTGGTCCCGTCCCCGAATTGGTCCTGTCCATAGATTCCCCTAAATCAATTGGAAAGAAATTTGTTTATTTTCAGTACTATTGTTTCAGTCTCGCTTATTTCACATTCCCAGATAACCAATACATCCCAACCAAGTGAGACTAAATCTGTCTGGTTTTTTGAATCTCGCGCGATGTTTTTCTGTATCTTTTTAACCCAATAATCAGTATTCGTTTTTGGAATTCTTTTTCCTCTTCTGCAATCATGGCCATGCCAAAAGCAACCATGAACAAATATTACTTTCTTGCGGGATGAAAAAACCAAGTCTGGTTTTCCAGGAAGCTGCTTGCGGTGAAGTCGAAATCGGTAACCAAGTTTATGCGCTAAGGACCGGATTATTTTTTCTGGAGAAGTGTCCTTGTCTTTAACGCGACCCATTATCCAACTTCGTTTATCGTTGGAAAAGATATCAGTCATCTTGCAATAGTGATTTGGAGGCTGGGGTCAGTCTCGCATTCACCAACTATAGTATTATATTCAGCAGTAAGTTGTTCAGCAATTGTACGCCTGCCAGATTGTGCAAACTTTCCGAGCTCATAAAAATTTCCAGCAAGAAACTGTTCCGCCTCAAAAACATCTATCCTATCTGCCATCATTGTCTGTTCAGCTAATGCCTCTGCAACCAGTCTTCCTCGATTGGACGTTATTATAACCGGCTTTAGCCCATTAAAAATATTTCGTTCGCATTTTCGAATGAGGGCTTCCGAAGGTGTAGTTGTTACATGTATCGCTACATCCTCAATGATAAAGTCGCCTTCACGGCCAGATGAATCGTCTGCAACACTCGCGCCATGATGCTGCGGTTTAGTTTCAAGAAGAAGGTTAAGCTTTGCGCCTACCAAATGTTGCAACATTGTTCCCACCAAAGTAGTCCCGTTGTTTTCGGCTTGACGCTTTTCAGCCTGGGATATTAAGTCCTGGATTATCGCCCTTACCGATTTGGCAGTGTCATAACGAAGTACAAAGGGCTTGCCGGCAAAAAACTTTTTTACTTGTTCTATCCACCAACTTTCTATAAAATCTAAATCAAGTATTGCCTCATTGTGTAGTTCATTTAAAAATGCCACGTAATTACGCATTTTCCCTATACTGCCTCTGCTGGTGCGGCCGCCTTCCTCGGCTAAAACTCTATTGATGCCATGTTCGTTTAAAATAATTTGAACTGCTGATTTACCTAATCCAAGAACTTGCCCTCCGCCTATGGTAAGAAGCTTATCAGGATTAAGAGGCATACCATATTTTTTTGCATGGCGGGTCACAACGAGGGCGACACAAAGCGGCCCCTTGGTCTTCATTCGAAATTCTTTGGCAAAGCCTTCTAACTTATTTTTAAGAGACATTACATCCTCATTTTGTAATCGATTTGGTAATTGGGTATAGAAGTTTTTTTGCCAAGTACTTTGAAACAGGAACTGCAACCGCATCCCCCATTGCTTTATACCCATCGTTATACGTTCCCGGAATTTTATAATTTGAACGAACTCCCATTAAAGCGGCTGTTTCTTTAATAGTAAGTAAGCGTGTTTTTAAAGAGCGGTCCTTGATGACTAAAAACTGTCTACTGCTACCGCCTTGTGGTGTTCTAAGGCATCCTGCAACCCCATCAAACCTCAATTCCAGAACCTGTTTTCCGTATCGAATGCGCTTATAGCCAGGAAAGACCTTATACCCGTTTCCATTGGCCAATTTTTTTCGGTGATTGTCAGGTATAAGACTTATAAGGCGAGTCTGTTTTGCCGGATCATAGCACGGTGCTGTAAAATCGATCAAATCATCAAGTTTGGCAACTCTGTTATTCGGTCTTGGGATGTTCCACCAAACCCAGTTTTTAAGCTTTTCAGCAGCTCGAATAATAGCCTTTGTATGACACCAAATCGGGCTATCCGATTCAAGATCGTTGTTCCGAATTTGGTTGTCAACAGCAATAACGAAAATCCGTTTCCTTGACTGTGGCAGCCAATGCAATGCATCAAGCAATACCGCTCCAACCCTATAGCCTCGAGTTACTAACGCTTTATGCAAAGCGCGATAATTTCCGCCTTGAGCGGCGGAAACTAACCCAACAACATTTTCGGCTACAATAATAGGGGGTTTGATACGCAACTCATCCATTACTCTTAGCCATTGCCAAACCAAGCCACTTCTTGACTTATCAAGGCCTCCCATATTCCCAGCAAGCGATAGATCCTGGCAGGGGAAACTACCCCAAGCCAAGGTAGCCTCAGGGACATTATTACCTTTAACCTTTTCAATCGGGCCAAGATGAAATATGCGCTTGTTATGATTCGCGCAAAAAACCTTAGCTTTCTTTGGGCAGATATCGTTCGCCCAAATTGTTTTAAAATACGGTTTCAACCCCTCGGCAACCAATCCGCTACCAGCGAAGAAATCAAGACATGTCGGCTTTTTTATAGCTTTCCGCATTAATATATTCCAACTTTTTAACTATTGAATCTGGATTGAGCGCAGCTCGCTTAGCGCTGTTTTAGATCCGGTGCAAAACATCAAGTAGCTTATCCTCATTTTTCGTATAACAGATACCATATTGGACTGAAAAATCAATGGAACTGATTTTTTTAGAAAATTGATAATAAAAATCAACATGTTAAAGAAAGGCCAACCCTTAAATGCACCAGTTGGCCTTTTTGTTTAATTTTTAACGATGCTGTTTTCAGCCCGTCTCGGAATCTATTTTTCCAATTAACCATTTTTCATATCAGTTCATCGCATCCGCAAGGGCATCAACTGATAGAACAGGAAAGAAAAAAATATAGGGAAAAAATGGGACAGGAGAAAAATGGGACATCCATGATAAGTGTTGTCAAGTAAAAAACAATAGCTCCCCCGCCCAACCACGACCGTACCTGTTTCTGGTGGTAAAAAATTAAATTACAGATATTTACTCCTACCACATTTTTCGAATCTTTCTTTGATTGCGCCAAAAAGATCAGGATCTTTTGACCAGACATCCATTTGCGATATCAAATCAAACCATCACCGAAGCTTAAATTTGGGTAACCCGCCGGCCCCGAAACAGTCAAATAATGTTTGACTTTCTTTTCAATATACGCCCTGAGGAAAATTTTTTAATAATAGGAAGTTAGAGAGTATAACTCATGCCCCGAATACGCCGTTTAACCAACAATGAACAAGCAACCGTATACCATGTGATGTCTCGCACAGCCTTGGAAGGCTTTCCGATAGGAGATAGCGGAAAAGATTTCTTGCTGAATCTGATAAAAGGATCTGATTCTTTTTTCAATTTCCGGTGAGTATCGCTGGGCCCAACGGAAAATTGTTGTGTGGTCCCCTTCCAAATTCCGTTCATGCATC
>JAAERL010000847.1 GCA_024230435.1 Desulfobacteraceae bacterium | reverse complement strand
ACTCATTGAACGACGCAGCCAGCACGTTCAAGCCAATCAGAGGTTGCAAAAGATAGGGGTTCATTCTCTCACCTCGAGGAGGGTCGTCATCGTTGAAGAGGGGGGCTGACTACACAGAGTCAGTCTAAAACTTGCACAAGAAAAATCCATTTTCCCTAATACGTACACGAGACACAAAAAAATCACAGGATAATTGTAAAAACACGAAGATAATAAAGCAATGGGGTTTAATGATCGTTTAGCCGAACTTCAAGGTGATACCCCATCATGGGCACAAGAAGACACCGGTGGTGGTGGTACTTCTGGTGGCGGTGGTGACACCGGTGCAGTGGATATTGAAATGGGTGCAACAAAAACGAATAAAAAGAAACAGAAAAAGACTGCTGCTGAAGCAGCGTCATCTACTAATTTGGCATGGGCTATGGATGATGATAATGACACTGCAGGTGCCGGTGGTGGTGGATCATCGAATAACAATGACACAGCAGTAGGGGATGGAGGACAACCAGAACACATGAAACAATTCTTCCAAGAAGTGGAAGATATCAAATCAGACATATCGGCGGTAACATCTGCCACTGAACAAATTATTTCACTTAAAGATCGTGCTGTCCTAGCTACATCTGAAACGGAGGAATCACAAATTAGTGAAACGATTAAAACACTTGTAACAACTACCAATGGTCGGGCCAAGAAGTGTAAAAATTTATTAGGATTACTCAAGGAGGAAAATTCCAATATGAAAAAGGAAACCGATGAAACAAAAAAGATTAAACAGGCCGATTTGCGTATACGTGAAAACTTGGTAAATACACTACTACGTAAATTTATTGATGAAATGAAACGATATCAAAATTCACAACAGCAATATAAGACGGATGT
>JAAERL010000846.1 GCA_024230435.1 Desulfobacteraceae bacterium | reverse complement strand
AGAACTCATCGCTGCCCTTTTTGCACCTTTGTTGCAAATCGTGATCATAACGCAGCGAGAAATGTTTTGCGTATCGGGCTGGATACGTTAACGCCGCAAGGCGTTTAGATGCCCGGCAATTTATTGCCGGGAGCAGTCACGAAAATCAAATTAAAGGAAGAATACCCTATGAACATCATGGTGCTTGAGCATCCGCGCATCGTTTCTAAAAAACATTTTAACGATATTGCCAACACCCCGTTGTGGTCGTGCTTGATGGGTGGCTATGCAGCCGCGGCACTCCAGGCGGCCGGTCACGAGGTGCGATATCTTGACGCGGCCGGTCAACAGTGGGGATTTAAACGTACTCTTCTGGCAGTGCTTGACACCGCACCGCAACTCCTGTGCATCAATGCGGTTTATTTTTGGGAGCATACCGATAAATTACTGTTGTTTTGTCAAAACCTGCGTAAAAACGGATTTGAAGGCCACTTGAACCTGTTCGGTTTTTTTCCCTCCCTGGCATATCAAGTGATCCTAAAGTCAGTGCCTGCTGCCGATACGCTCACCGTTGGAGAGTGTGAAATCACCTTGTGCGAGCTGGCGAGCACCTTGGAACAAGGCGGAGCCTGGCATGCTTTACCCGGTTTGGCCGTGCGCAAAGGCGGTAACGATGTGCGCCTTGTAAAGCGGCCTGCTGTAAAGGATTTGGACGCATTGCCTTTTCCAATCCGCCCGCAGTGCGAAGGTATTGAGACAGTCAGTATTTTAGCCAGCCGCGGCTGTTACAATCATTGCAGCTTCTGTTTAGTGCCTTCCTTTTATAATAGCCGCGCCTTGTGGCGCGGGCGCAGTATCTGCAATATTGTTGAAGAAATTGAAATGTTGATGAACAAGGGCTGGCGGGATTTTTATTTTGCCGATCCTAATTTTATAGGGCCGGGCGAAAAAGGGCAACGCCGCGCCGCTGAAATGGCAGAGCGATTGGCTCCTTTAAACATAACCTTTGGTATGGAAACACGGCCCAATGATTTAAAACCTGTGCTGCTGGAAAAGTTGTGCGCTGCCGGGCTGACCAGTTTGCTCATGGGTATTGAAAGCGGATCAGCGGCTATGCTCAAACAATTGAACAAAGGCGGCGGTTTGCAAGACGCTTCAAACGCAATTACGCTTTGCCGCAAAGCCGGTATCGAACCAGAAATCGGTTTTATTATGTTTTTGCCAGACAGCAGCATCAGCGGCATTCGCTGCAACTTTGAGTTTTTAACGCATCACCTGTTGCTTGACCGGCTGGACCGAACCGCTAATCTTCTTAGCCATGGCCAAATTGTACTGATGGGAACCACAGGGTACAAAAGGTTTCAACAAGAAAAAAGACTAGAACCGGCTGGTGTTTTGGGATTTGAAGGCCATGTGCGGTTTTTCGATCCACGTGTTCAATGGTTGCAGGCGGTGGCAGTACCGGCCTGTTTGCATATTCTTGAACAAATGTCGCAGCCTGACTCGGCAATTTACTGGAAAAAGGCGGATGACGCAGCTTGGCGAAACGTCAATGAAAGGCTGGTAGTAATATTTGACAGTTTGCTGTCCGAGGCTCAAGGTTCAGGTATGCTGCCGGAAGCTATTGAACGGCGGTCGCAAATCATATCTGAATTGAGTCTTGTTTAAGGATCGTGGAAGATGCGAATATACCACTGTTGCTTGTCTTTATTGTCTATGTGCAGACATTAGTGTAAGAAAAAATATTATCTGAATATCAGAAAACTTCTTATTTATAATTTTTAAAGGATGTTATATATATTTTTAACTTTGCATATTCTTGAGGCTGTATGGGAAAAATACCGTCTAAGTCAAAGCGCAAAGTT
>JAAERL010000845.1 GCA_024230435.1 Desulfobacteraceae bacterium | reverse complement strand
GAAGGCTGTAAACGGCGCAAAAAAAATTGTTAATAATTAGAAAGCTTCAGCAAGTATAATAAAAGCAAATTTTGAGCGGCTTTACTATAATTAGTACCAAAGTAGAAATTAAGTAGGGCTCTGCCCGAAATCGAAAAGTGGAAAATTGTAGTAGGATGTAGTGGCCTGCGAAACTGAACTCTGGGAACTGACGCCGAACCTCGACCTACATAGTAGGCAAGGACTCTGTGAGAAACGCGCATCAATATGCCGTCATGCTCAATTGTGAAATGCGCTGAAATATGCCGTTATTCAATCGTTGTTTTGGGTGAGCTGAAATATGCCTCCTTCTGAACCGCCTTGCTCTTGCATCTGTTAAGTTATCGGTAGTATCAGATTAGTCGCAAAGTGATCGGTAGTGTTAAAGCCGCCGCCACGAAATATGTTATTGGTTTATTGTTAAGTGCTGCTAATGCATTTGTTCAATGAACAGTCGGAAAACTGTGATGGGGTCTGTATTTATACAGAACCCTTTGCATGATTTCGGCACAAACCGGGTAAAGGGATGTGCAAAAGTTTATGGTTTGACCTTATTTCTGCACGTCTCTTCTATTCGGGGGAACGTGATCTTTACGGGCAAAGAAAATCCGCAAAGCATGGACTGGGTCAAACCGTCTGATCGGCACGTAGTCAGTTCCAAACAAAAAGATGATGAAAGGAAAGATGCAATAGATGACGCTAAAAAGCCAACAATTTCCAAGTTAGTCGCGAAAGAGAATAAAGCGCATGCGGTTGGTACGAAGAAG
>JAAERL010000844.1 GCA_024230435.1 Desulfobacteraceae bacterium | reverse complement strand
ACATCTGTTGATGCCTTTTCCTTAATGCTCACCACCATGACTCTTAATCACAGCAACTTAGGGTGGTTTGAAACCGCTTCCTGTAAAGAGGTTTCGAAGGGCCCTCCTTCATCTTTCCTATAGTTATGTCATAGTTATTTGTCCTCCTATGAACTCGTGGCACACGTTCTGTTGCAAAAATATTCAGAGGGCATGCAAGTGCCCTTTCCCGCAAATTTTTATGCAGTAATCGGAAACAGATCTTCGATGAATTGAACCTGACCTTTAATATCCCCTTTTTCTAAGCCCTCAATTTGTTCTTTTCTGATCATGTTCATTACCTCAAATCCTTTCAGCGTCCGCCACGCAGTGTGGGTTCCGAGCATAAAATTTATGGTATTGCCACGCGAATCAACGGCTCTGTATAAATATTTCCATTTTTCCTTTATCTTGATGTACGTTTCATCCGTTGTCCATGAGTCGTTTGTTTTCATCGCATGAGGCCTGGATTTTTTTTCAATTTCCTGTGAGTACCGCTGGACCTAACGGAAAATTGTTGTGTGATCCACTTCCAAATTCCGTTCAAGCATCATTTCTTCAAGGTTCCGGTAACTGAGGGGATATCGCAGATACCAACGGACATTTAACAAAATGATCTCTTTTTCAAAATGGCATCCTTTGAACGGATTTTTACGGCTCATGACACACTCCCTGAAATAATTTTTCGGGCTTGGTTTTAAGTTGGGCCATTGAGATTCAACGCCCATATGCTTTGCTGAACAAAATGCATAAATTCAACATGATATCAAACAATGGCTCGAATGCCTCATAATTAGTGGCCGAAATTATAAATAAGCCCAATTATTTTTTCCATTTCAACCGGTTACCAAAAATCGAGATAACTGTAGGGCTAAGTTGGGAACACAACCATAAAAAAGCGATTACCTGTAATTTTATATCCTTACAAAAAAAAATTGACAAGAAATGCCAATAGGCGATAAAAAGTGTCGAGTTCCATTTTAATTTATTAACAAATTGACTTTGATTGTGGCGGCCGGTTTTTTTTGGGGGGAGAATGAATTGGCTAAAAACCGCAAATTTTAAAAAAATTTTGTAAAATCCGGCACAATAAAATTAGGCAGAAGGCTGAAAACCATTGGATGTTTTCGTTAAATTGCAATGTAATTGATAGATATTTTGTTAAATGACGACAAAAAAAACAGGATATTACAGCAGCATTGTAAACGGTTCGCTGCTTGTTCGTGAAAGCCGGATCATCGCCGGTTTGCTGCTTGATCGTGCAGATGACAAGGCCTGGCATCAAGCTATAGTTATTGACAACGTATTGCAAAAACGAAGTCCGGAATCGGCAAAACGTCAGGCAAGGCTGATTAAAGCGCGGTTGTCCTGCGTAAAACCAGAATTGTGGATGCTTATCGGCATGGGAGTTCCTGATGTTGTAACCCAGGCCCTGCTGGCAGCATCGATTAAGCATAGCCGTTTACTTGGCGATTTTATGTTAAAGGTTGTTAAATCGCACTGGCAAATATTTCAAAAGCATATATCCGTCAAAGACTGGCGCGACTACCTGGATACATGTTCCCAAATTGACCGGAAAGTGAACAACTGGACGGCGTCAACCCGGTCAAAGTTGAGGCAGGTCGTCTTCAGAATCCTGGCCGAAGCAAAATACATCAACAATACAAAATCGTTTGAGTTGCTGCCAGTGTCCATCATTGCCGAAGTAAAAACGTATCTTCTTAACAATTCCGAGAATTATGTTTTAAATTGCATGGAGATTTCGCCTTGATATGATTTTTTTTAAACAGCGTTTGGATAAGATTTTTGACCGTCTTGTCTCTGATGAGCTTCTCTCCAATAAGGGGCTCGGAAATGAAATCGGTTTTTACATCTTTGATTATCCACCTGAACTAGAACAGGAAATGCGCGAGCACCTCAGGTTTATCGAAAGACAGATTCCGAAAAAACGTCCTGGCATCCGGTTCAGACATATAAACCTGTTTAAACTTGTTATCGGGTATCTTGAACAAAGGAAAGTATTAGACCGGGCGATTAAAATTCAATTGAAAAAGGGCGATACAGAACTGTTAAAGGCAGTTAAAGGCACTTTAAGCGCCGATAAAGTTGCCAAGGTTTTCATCGCAGAGGCTAATACTGATGATAATGATCTGGTATTGGTATCAGGCGTTGGTTCTGTTTATCCGCTGCTTAGAAGCCATAACCTGTTAAACAATTTACACTCCTTAATGCAAGACGTTCCGTTGGTCATGTTTTATCCGGGCAATTATTCAGGCCAAGGGCTTCGATTGTTTGGCAAACTCAAGGAAGTCAACTATTACAGGGCATTTCAGCTTGTGGTTTAAAAACAGGTCCAGCAACATCTTTAATAATAATGAAGGGACATGGCTATGTTGGTTAAAGATATCTTTAAAAAAGAGATTGCCCGGCCCATCAACGGCGTGGTGAAAGCTGATCAACTCAATGAATCCGTTGTCTGGCAAGAACTTGACGAATACGTTATGACCCGTGAGCTGGATCAGCATTTCAGAAAATTCTTGGCCGCTTACCTAAAGGCTTTTGACAATCCCGCCGAGCCCACTTTGACCGATAGAATGGGTGTTTGGGTGTCCGGTTTTTTCGGTTCTGGCAAATCGCATTTCATAAAAACCCTGTCTTATCTGCTTGCAAATAGAATATCGGTTCATCCCGATACCAGGGAAAAAAAACGAGCTGTCGATTTTTTTACCGATAAAGTCAAAGACGCCATGTTCCTCGGTGACCTTAAAAGAGTGACGAACGCTGATACGGATATAATCCTGTTCAATATCGACAGCAAGGCGGACGCCAGTGACGGAAAGGCCACGCTTCTTTCCGTATTCTGGCGGATTTTTAATGAAAGCCAGGGCTTCTGCGGCAATATCCTTCATCTTTCCGAAATTGAGCACTATTTGTATAAAAAAGGCAAGTACGAAGAATTCAAAAGCGCATATGAGCAAAAAAACGGATCAAAATGGGAAGATGACCGGGATGATTACACGCTGATCCAGGATGAAATCGTCGAAGCGCTGTCAATTGCGCTTGGCAAAAGCAAACAGGCGGCAAACGATTGGTTTGAAAAGTCTGAAACCGACTTCAACCTCAGCATTGAAAACTTTGCCAGGCGGGTGAAGGAATATCTTGATTCCAAATCGAAAAACCACCGGATTGTTTTCCTGGTGGATGAAATCGGCCAGTTCATAGGAAGCGACACCCGCCTGATGCTCAACCTTCAGACCATTGTCGAGGATCTGGGCCGCATCTGCAATGGGCGGGCGTGGGTGATCGTAACGTCACAAGAGGATATCGACGCGGTTTTAGGAGAGATCAAGGGGGCCAAGGCGCATGACTTTTCCAAAATCCAGGGGCGTTTTCACACGAGGCTGTCTCTGTCGAGCTCCAATACCGACGAAGTCATTCATATGCGCCTGCTGGAAAAAGACGAATCCGCCCGGAAAAACCTTGAATCCGTGTTTGCCCAAAAAGGCGATATTCTGAAACATCAACTGACCTTCACCAACGGCAGCGCCTCCTTGAAAAATTTCAATACCTGCTCTGATTTTGTCAGCAATTATCCCTTCATTCCTTATCATTTTCAATTGGTCCAAAAAATTTTCGAGTCCATCAGAAAGGCAGGCGCAACCGGGCTTCATTTAAGCCGTGGCGAAAGATCGATGCTGGATGCCTTTCAATCTGCGGCCGTGAACATTTCATCAAAGCAAATAGGCGCATTGGTCCCCTTATACGAATTCTTTCCCTGCATCGAGAGCTTCCTGGATACCGCAGTCAAGCGCAGCATAGATCAGGCCAGAGAAAACTCAAGTCTTGAAGTCCCTTTTGATGTGAAAATACTGCAAACCCTGTTTCTGATTCGCTATGTGGACATCATCAAACCCAATATCGACAACCTGGTAACCCTTTGCATTGAAGAGGCGGATGCTGACCGGATCACGCTCAAGCGCAATATCGAAGCATCGCTGGAGCGGCTTGAAAAGCAGAATCTGATCAACCGCAACGGCGATCTGTATTTCTTCCTGACCAACGAAGAGCGGGAGGTTTCACAGGAGATAAAAAATGTTGAGGTCCTGTCTTCAGCCGAATTGAAATTGCTGGGCGATATCATATTCGAAGACATTCTCAATAATAAGACTAAACACCGCTATGCCGATTACAAGCGCGATTACCCTTTTAACAGAGTCTGTGACGGCCGGTATTGGGGCAAGGAGCAAAAGGACGGTCTTGGCCTGGAGATCATCAGCCCCCTGCATGATGAGTATGACATGTTTATCCCGGAAAAATGCATTATGCATAGCGCCAATCAGGATACGCATATCCTTGTAAGACTACCGGATGACTCCGGCCTGACGGCTGAAATCCGCACCTGCCTTCAGACCCGCAAATATATCAAAAACAAAAGCGATGCCTCCGCGTCATCAAGCTTGAAGCAGATACTGAGGGATAGAGCCGAGCAGAACCGGGAACGCAGGGAGCGGCTGACAGCGTTAATTGAAAAGCTGATTGTTGAAGCGGACTATTTTACATTGGCAAATTCCATTGAAATCAAGGCGGCGACACCTGCCAAGGCAGTCGAGGAAGCCTTCAACCATCTGGTTCAAAACGTCTTCGGCAAATTTGGCTACCTTACCAAGGTGCATGATAACCCGGGCCGTGAAATCAAAACAATCTTAGAGTCAGACGATATTGCCCAACAGCAGATGACCCTGGATTTTGAGAATTCCGAAGCTTCGGATATTAAAGAGATCAAGACGTATATTGACCTGAACGCCGCTGCCGACAAACCCGTTATTCTGGATGAGCTGACCGCACATTTTGCCAGAAGGCCCTATGGATGGGGTGAGTTTCAAACCATTGTCCTGATCGCAAAAATCTTCAGAACCGAGTATATCAATTTAGTAATCGAGGCCGCCAAGATAAAGCCTAAAGAAGCGGTTGCCCCTCTAACTAAAACGCATCAGTGGAAAACAGTCAAAATCGTAAAACGCAAAATGCCGTCCGAAGCCGATATCAAAAAAGCCCAGGCGCTTTTCAAGGAATTGTTCGGCTCCCTTGCACCCGATGGCCAGGATAAACTCAGCCTGAACATCCGGGAGGGTCTGAACGGCTGGGCGGGCACGCTTAAAGAGTATAAACCGCTTGCCGACACGGGCAGTTATCCCGGCCAAAAAGAAATCGACGGCTGTTTAAATACCGCAAATCAAATCCTTTCCGTTCATGACGCCTATGAGTTGATCAAGGCTTTTAATGACCGCAAACCGGACCTTGAAGACGCTTATGACGATCTGAGTGAATTGAAGGACTTCTACACCAATCAAAAACAAACCTGGGATACGCTCCGGGACGCAATGGAAAGATTCAAGGTCAACCAGTCCGATCTTGAAAAGAATCCCGACGCCGGTAAAGCCCTTTCAAAGATGCGGCAAATATTAAAAGCGCCCAATCCCTACGGGATGCTCAAAGATGCAAACGCATTGATTGCCACCGTTCAAAAAGTCAATGACGTTCTGGTTGACCAACACTGCGAAACAGCGGCCATGGAAGTGGACGACAAAATAAAATCCATCACCGGCTTGCTGGAGATACATCAAGCCGGTGATGAAGTGAAAAACAGGATGCTGTCATCTTTACAGGACTTCAAGAAACAGATTCAAGCCGAACATAGCATTCCCCAGATTAGGTATTTTGTCAAAGAAGCGCAGGACAAGTATGAGGATGAGTGGGAGGAAATTGAAGCGACCTTCAAACCAAAACCTTCCGCCGGAAAAGAAGTCAAAAAGCAAGTCAAGACTGTAAATTTATCAAAAATTCACAACAAACCCTATTTTGATTCGGAAACTGACGTGGAAGAATTCATCGCAAAGCTGAAAGATGAGATTATGGATGCGCTGAAGAGCTATATGAAAGTCAAAATTGAATAGACATCGGGTTCTTTAAGAAAGTAATCTATGAACACATCTAAAATAAAGGCGTATGCTCCACAGGCAAGAAAACAATTTATTCAGGCTGTAACCGAACAGGCCAACGCATTCGGTATTTACAATGAAAACAAGATCGAGCCCGTAAAGATGTCGGGCGATGTTGCCTTGATCGGCGGCCGGACCTTTTCAAAAAAGGAAGGCCGACTTCGTGAAAAACTTGTCAACCGGGTAAAGCGTGAAGGCTTCGAGAAGGTCATGGAGGCCTTTGCCTATACGTGGTTTAACCGGTTCGCCGCCCTCAGATATATGGAACTGCATGATTACCTGGGGCATGGGTTCCGGGTGTTAAGCAACCGGAACGGTTCGGGCATACCTGAAATCCTGGAAAACGCCGCTGACGACAAGGTCGAGTTTGAAGGCTTAAAAAAAGAAAAGGTAATTGAACTGCGTTTGGCGGGTAACAGAGACAATGAACTGTACCGGCTCCTGATTGTCGCCCAGTGCAACGCCCTGCACCATGCCATGCCGTTTCTGTTTGACCGGATTGACAGCGAAACGCGGCTCCTGCTCCCGGATAACCTGCTGCACTCCAATTCACCCATCCGCGAATTGGTCAATGCGATTGATGAAGAATCCTGGCGGGATGTGGAAATTATCGGCTGGATATACCAGTTTTACATTTCCGAAAAAAAGAACCAGGTCATCGGCAAAGTGGTCAAGAGCGAGGATATCCCCGCAGCCACACAGCTTTTCACACCCAACTGGATCGTGAAATACATGGTTCACAATACCCTGGGGCGGATGTGGCTGGCGACCTACCCGGATTCGGGCTTGCGGGACAAAATGGAATACTACATCGAGCCCGCCGGACAGGAGCCGGAAGTCCAGGCCGAGTTGGACCGGATAACGCCTAAAGAGTTAAATCCCGAAGAAATCACCTTTTTAGACCCTGCCTGCGGATCAGGGCATATCCTGATTGAAGCCTATGCGATTTTCAAAGAAATCTACCTGGAACGGGGATACCGGACAAGGGATATTCCGAGACTGATCCTTGAGAAGAATACCTTTGGCCTGGATATCTGCGACCGGGCGGCGCAATTGGCTTGTTTTGCAATCCTGATGAAAGCCAGAGAGGATGACCGAAGGATATTGGGCCGGGATGACCTGAAGATGAATATCATGGCGATTCAGGAGAGCGATGAATCGGGCATAGAAGATATTGAGATATTTTTTCAGGACGATGAGCAAAACGGGGAAAGTTTGAAGGAAACTGCCCAACTGTTTGAAAATGCAGAGACTTTTGGGTCATTGATTACTATTCCTGAGAAGCTTGCAGGTAGAATAGAGATTTTTCGGGAAGCTATTCAAACAAATATGGATAGTGTGTTTAGGGATGAAAACGCTGAACGTTTATTGGAGCTGCTCAGACAAGCGGAAATATTGGGAAGAAAATATGATTGTGTGGTAACGAATCCACCTTACATGGGTAGCAAGGGACTGAATCCGGAATTAAAGGCTTATGCCAAAATTGAATATCCCGATAGTAAATCAGATTTGTTTTCTATATTTATTGAACGCTTAATGAATATGGTGACTAATGATAGGTTCATTGGAATAATGGCGCCGTTTACTTGGATGTTTCTCAGTTCATACCTTAAATTTAGGGATAAAATTATAACTCAAAGAACTTTAACTTCCCTGATTCGTCCAGAGTATCATGCCTTTTTTGATTCGGCCTACGTCCCTATCTGCACCTTTACAATTCAATCTTCGCCATTGTCAAAATTTAAAGGTACATTTATAGACCTGACTAAATTTTATGGCGCAGATCGGCAAGCTCCCAAAACTCTTGAGGCTATTCAAAATCCATCTTGTGATTGGCGATACACAGCCTCTGCCGCTGACTTCAAGAAAATTCCTGGTAGCCCGATTGCTTATTGGCTAAGTAAAAATATGAGGAATATATTTGATGGTTTCCCATCGCTATCTGAATTTGCCCCAACAAAACAGGGGCTTGCCACCGGCAACAATGATAAATTCCTCCGTTTTTGGTATGAATCGTCAATCCATAAAATAGGTTTTAATTGCCGAGATAGAAACTTTGCTGCTGAATCAGATTTGAAATGGTTTCCCTGCAATAAGGGTGGAGAGTTTAGAAAATGGTTTGGTAATAATCATTATATGGTAAACTGGCATAGAGATGGTCACGAAATCAAAAATTTCTTTAATGAAAATGGAAAATTGCGATCTCGTCCGCAAAACCAAAATTACTACTTTCAAATGGGGCTGACATGGTCATCAATTTCCAGTTCAAAGCTATCAATGAGGTTCTCACCCCAAGGGACAATGTTTGAAACCAAAGGAGCAATGTGCTTCCCCAAAAACAATGATATCCTTTATGGTGTGTTAGGTTTTTGCAATTCAAAATTAGCGAATCATTTTCTTTTAGCAATTTCTCCGACACTTGATTTTCATGAAGGCCCTGTTGGTAATCTGCCTTTTTTGTATGAAGAAACTATTCAAGAAAAAGTAAAAAAAGCAATAACTATAGTGAAATCTGATTGGGACTTTTACGAATTTTCTTGGAATTTTATAACATCTCCACTTCTTTATTCCGATCACAATAACCAAACCTTACAAACAACCTACTCCACTCTTCGCACCCGATGGCACTCTACAACCATTGAAATGCAACACCTCGAAGAAGAAAACAACCGAATTTTTATAGAAGCATACGGCTTGCAAGACGAACTCACACCAGACGTACCGTTTTCCGAAATCACGTTGACCTGCAACCCGCATTACCGCTATGGCAACAAAAAATCCGAGGAAGAACTCGAAGCCTTGCTCCAGACCGACACCATCAAGGAACTGATTTCATATTCCATCGGATGCATGATGGGCCGCTACAGCCTCGACCAACCGGGCTTAATATTTGCCAACGGCGGCAACAACGGCTTTGACCCGTCCAAATACAAAACCTTTGCGGCCGATGATGACGGCATCATTCCCATCCTGGATCAGGAATGGTTTGACGATGATACCGCCAACCGTTTTATCGAATTCCTTAAAACCGCCTGGCCGCCTGAAACCCTGGAAGAAAACCTGAAATTCGTTGCCGACAGCTTAAAGCCCAAAACAAATGAATCAAGCGTGGAGACAATCAGGCGTTACCTGAGCACCGGCTTTTTCAAGGATCATCTCAAGACCTACAAGAAACGCCCCATCTACTGGCTCTTTTCAAGCGGAAAAAAGAAAGCGTTTGAATGCCTGGTCTATCTGCACCGCTACAATGAATCCACGCTGTCAAGAATGCGAAGCTCCTATGTAACCCCATTACAGGGGCACTTCACCGCCAGGATCGAGTTTTTGCAAAGTGACAGGGATTCCGCGAAAAGCACCTCCGAAAAGCGCAAGATTGAAAAAAAAATCGAACTACTCAAGAAAAAATTCGAAGAGCTCAGAAAATTCGATGACGAGCTGAGACATTATGCGGACATGAAAATAGCTCTTGACCTGGATGACGGCGTAAAAGTCAATTACGGCAGATTCGGCAACCTGCTTGCCGAAACCAAGGCGGTTACGGGAAAGAAATGAATATTTCAGAAATACGGAACACAATCAAAGCGATCTTCGTTGAAAAAAACAAGCGCATCATTTTCTGGTATGACGGCGAGAAGGAATTTGAAGACGCCTTGCCGGAAATTCAACTCGATGACGTCAAAGTTGTCCGCCTGGATGAAACCGGCGCTTTTGAGTTGAAGATTGAAATCGAGTGCGGCGATCCCTGTCAGCAATACATACTCTATTCACCGGCCCATGAACCGCCGCCGCAAGATGACTGGCTTTTCGATATCCGGTTATACAGCCATACCTTCCATGCGGATAAGGCGTCCATTGTTTTGAGGGAGCTTAACCTTGACAATCAAAGCATCCGGGCTTACCTGAAAAAGCGCGGCAAGTTCTTCAACAACAAAGACAGGTTCAACAAGCTCAAAAAATGGGTCAAGCCCAATGACAAGGAAGATGACATCGATCTGAAGATGCTTTCCGTCATTACCCGTTCGGATCAGCCCGAACTGTTTTCCATTTTGATGAAGCTCTTTGAATCGTGCTGTGATGGCCGTTCATTTGATGAAGCCGCAGCCTCGCGATATTGGCGGGATGTGGAAAAACTTGAATTGGCCGAAGCCTTCTGGAAATTCGTTTCCCAAACCTTCGGATATGCCGGGGACATAAAACCCGGCCTCAAGGATTTCCTGTTAAGAATCTTTGCAACGGATTTTTCAAACCAGCTTAAAGCGGACCCGCCTGCGTCTTTAAGCCATTTTGTGATCCAAAGCCCGTCTCATTCAATGAACGCCACCGTTTTTCTGTCCCACTGGCGCAGCAACATAAACCATTTCCGGCAATTTAATCTTATTTCGGCGCACATCGCCGATAAACTGAAAATTGAAGACCTGTTGATCTCCTTTGAAGTAGAGGAACTCCTCGATGTCATGACCTTTGAGGCGGTTGAGCGAAGAATCATCAGCAACCTGAGGGATCAAATCATCAGCAACGGCGGCATTAACTTCGCCGGTGTTCAGGAGGCCATCAAGGCCAGGCTGGACGGGTATTGGGCAACCGTCAACCTGGATGACGGAACCCCCGCGAACTTATATAAAACCGTTTACTCCGCGCTGGAAACAGCAATACAGCTATTCACTCTTCGAGCGAAATATCATGACGGATTCAGTTATCCCAACGCCGAAGCCATGTTTAAAGCATATGCAAAAGAGCTGTTCCGGTTCGACCAGCTTTACCGCAACTTCAGTGAGCGGTGCGACAGGGCGGAAAATGCGGGTTGGGATGTATTGAAATCGCTGCGTCAAGCGGTTGAAGAATTTTACAGCGTATGGTTCATGGATCAGCTTGCTTTAAAATGGGGCGATTTCCTCGACGGCAAGGATGGCTTGTTAAATAAATGGAGAATTGCCCATATTGCCAACCAGTATGATTTCTTTCACAGGTATTTGCAGCCGCCCCTGAAAGGTTCTGGCAGGAACCGGGTCTTTGTGATGATCAGCGATGCCTTCCGGTATGAGGCGGCTGAAGAACTTGAACAAGTCATTAACGGAAAATACCGCATGAAGGCTGAACTTGCTCCGATGTTAGCAGTGTTGCCAAGCTATACCGCTTTAGGCATGGCCGCGCTTCTGCCGCATAAAAAACTGTCTTTCAGGGAGAAATCATCCAATGTCCTGGTTGATGAAAAGCCTTCAGGCTCCCTGGATTTGCGCGCGCAAATACTATCTCGGCATGAGGGCGCGGCGATTAAGGCTGAAGAACTCACAGCCATGAGTAAAGACCAGGGGCGTGAATTTATCAAGCCCTATAGAGTTGTTTATATTTACCATGATCAGATTGATGCGATTGGAGACAAAGCATCCACGGAAAACCAGACCTTTGACGCCGTGCGCGATGCGATTGACGATCTTTCGGCTCTTGTCACCTACATCATCAACAATCTCAACGGCACCAGGATTTACATTACCGCCGATCATGGTTTCGCATACCAGGACAGAGCGCCGGAATTGAATGATAAGAGCGTGCTGAACAAGTCCGGCAAAGACTTCAACAAAACGCATAAACGGTTTGTATTGGGAACCGGCTTGAACAAATCCGCCAATGTTTATTGGGCGGATACCAGGATTACCGCCAATACGGACTCATCGATGGAATTTTTGTTGCCCAAGGGAACCAACCGGTTCAATTTCATCGGCGGCGCGAAATATTATCATGGGGGCGCATTACTTCAGGAAATCGTTGTCCCGTTATTGACTGTTATGCAAATGAAGGGCAAGCACCTTGAAAAATCCGAGATCAGGCAGGTGGGCGTTTCGCTGATCAGCGCCTGCAAAAAGATTGTTACCAACATTACCCGGTTTGAGTTTATCCAAACCGATGCGATTTCTGAAAGATATAAACCCATAACGCTGAAACTATCCATTCGCGACGGCAATGAGCTGATCAGTGATGAAAAGATGCTGACCTTTGACAGTGCATCCTCGTCCATTGATGAGCGAAAAAAATCCACCAGTCTCACACTTAAAACAGGGCAACAGTTTGATAACAAAAAAGAGTACCATCTGGTCCTGCGCGATGCCCGGGATGAAACTGAGTACGAACGGCATCCGCTTTTTATCGACATCGCCTTTGCCAGCGATTTTTAAGGAAATGAGAAATGAACAAGAGCATCGATGACCTGCTGAACGAACATTTTGCCGGACGCGTAGTCCGCAAAGACCTCACGAAACTACTAAAGGAGGGGGCAAATGTTCCCGTGTATGTGCTTGAATACCTGCTGGGGATGTATTGCGCTTCCGATGATGATGAAGTGATTCAGGAAGGACTCAAGACCGTAAAGAACATTCTGGCGGAGAATTACGTTCGCCCCGACGAAGCGGAAAAAGTCAAGTCCAAGATAAAGGAGCTCGGTAATTATAAAATCATCGACAAAGTGACCGTCAAACTCAATGAAAAAAAAGACATCTATGAGGCCCTGATGTCCAACCTGGGTGTAACCGGAATTGAGATTTCCAGCAGGAGCGTCCAGGATTATGAAAAACTGCTCGTGGGAGGAATCTGGTGTATTCTGAATCTGAATTATATGTATGATGAAGCATCGAAAAACTCGCCGTTCCACATTACCGAACTGAAACCGATTCAGATGCCCAACCTTGACCTTGAAAGTGTTTTTCAAGGCCGCAAAGCCTTTACTGAAAGCCAATGGGTGGATGCGCTGCTTCGCTCGACAGGTTTGGAGCCGTCCCATTTTGAAGAAAGAGTCAAATGGCACTTGCTGGCCCGCCTGATTCCCTTGGTGGAAAACAACTACAACATATGCGAATTGGGTCCCAGGGGCACCGGTAAAAGCCACATTTATAAAGAAATCAGCCCCAACTCCATTCTGGTTTCCGGCGGCCAGACAACGGTTGCCAACTTGTTTTACAATATGAGCGCCAGGAAAGTCGGCCTGGTAGGTCTGTGGGATGTGGTTGCCTTTGATGAAGTTGCCGGGATTAAGTTTAAAGATAAAGACGGTGTGCAGATCATGAAGGATTTCATGGCTTCCGGTTCGTTTTCAAGAGGCCGGGACATGATTAACGCCAATGCCGCCATGGTATTTGTCGGCAACATCAACCAGAGTGTGGATATCCTGGTCAAGACCGCTCATCTGTTCGCCCCGTTTCCGGAGGAAATGATTGATTCGGCCTTTTTTGACCGCATGCACTGTTACCTGCCCGGTTGGGAAATCCCTAAAATGCGGCCGGAATTTCTGACCAATCAATATGGGTTGATCGTGGACTTTTTAGCAGAATTCCTGCGTGAAATGCGTAAACGCAGCTTTTCAGACGCCATCGATTCATATTTCAAAATCGGTAACAACTTGAACCAGCGGGATGTCATCGCCGTCAGAAAGACGGTATCAGGATTGTTGAAACTGCTTTATCCCCACGGCGATTTTGATAAAAACGCTGTTGAAAAATGCTTTGTCTATGCCATCGAGTCGCGCAGGCGGGTAAAAGAGCAACTTAAAAAAATAGGCGGCATGGAATTTTACGATGTCCATTTCAGCTATATCGACAATGAAACCCTTGAAGAAAAATTTGTCAGTGTTCCCGAACATGGCGGCGGCTCCTTGATACCGGAAGGGCCGTTGAATCCGGGAACAATGCATACGGTCGTTTCAGGAACAAATGATTATTTGGGCTTATACCGGCTCGAACTCCAGGTTGTCAGCGGAACAGGCAAACTGTCAGTATCAGGCTCGGGAGCCAACAATAAAACCAAAGAAGCCATTAAAATCGCCTTTGACTTTTTCAAGGCCAATATTTCCAGTGTAAGCTCCTTAAGCAAAGCCGGTGACCACGATTATCACCTGCATATCGTTGAAATGCACAACACGGGAGCAGCCACGGCATTGACACTGTGCAGCTTCATATCGTTGTGTTCCGGCCTGATGGGTAAACCTGTTCAGAGTCAGATGGTATGCCTTGGAGATATGAGTCTGGGCGGCAATATTATCCCAACGGCTAACCTGGCTGAAACCTTGCAGGTTGCTTTTGATTCAGGGGCGAAGCGGATTTTAATCCCAACCAGCAGCGTGGGAGACATTCCGACAATTCCGGGAGAGTTGTTCGCCAAATTTCAAACAAGTTTTTATTCAGATCCTGTGGATGCAGTGTTTAAGGCGTTAGGGGTAGAATAACAAAAGGACAAAGCACCGGGCAATGCAGCCGCATTGCGGGTATAGGGTGAGTAGGAGTGTGCAATGGATTTTGGCGCCCTTTTTACCTTTGGTCCGCATATAGATCATATAGCGCCTTAATGATCTTTACGCGAACCACAGGTAATGGACAGCCGTCATGCTTATCAAGACAAGATTTGTCCATTTTATTCTATTTTAAATCGGAGTTGCAAAGTAGATTTTCCAGGTTGAACCATCAAACCTGTCCAGACCGCATGACCATTGACGTTTATCAAGGGTAAGTGTTTACCGCTTTCCGGGGTGTTTGAAATATTTGTGATAGTTTCTCCGTCATAGTAATTGATTTCATAGGCGGAGGCATTTTTGCCCCTCCAAACTACGCACCCATTTGCGCTTAGTTGGGCAAACAGGTCAGAACTGTTCGTGTATTTAGAAAGATTTATTACCTCGAACTCTATAGCAAAAGATTTGCCGGTAATTGTTAAAACAATAAAAGAACACAACAAAACCGAAAAAAAGAACAGTTTTTTCACCTAAACTCCTTTTCCTAAATAAATATGAATTAAATCTGATCAACGACAATTATAAATTCTCTTCAGCGACAATTAAAGCCGTTTCCATAATCATGGACAGGGATAATTATCCAAAAAATTTTTAAATCACTGTTATTATATGCTATATCAGGTCAAGGGCTTTTTCGAAGTCAGGTTGATTACGTTTGACTCTATTTTTAATATATGATTTGAGGGAAACGATTAAATAATAGGAAGTTAGAGAAGAATACTTATGCCCCGAATACGCCGTTTAACCAACAATGAACAAGCAATCGTATACCATATGATGTCTCGCACAGCCTTGTATGGCTTCCCGATAGGAGATAGCGAAAAACGAATTGTGAGGGGACAGGTTCATAACGACCATGGGCTGGGAACCCTCAGGCGTTGGCCAAGGCGATTGGAACCGGCGCGAATCGAACCAACAATCTTTAGAACGTAGGTCAGATTAACGCTCCACCAATCTGACAAGCGGCCTGCTGCAGATGCTGGATTTCAAACGCCTTTATCGCAGGAATCGTTGCTGCCCCTCGTTTATTCCTGGCCCCTAAAATTAATGGTAATCATGGGTTCCCTGGATCACTTCGATTCCGGTTTTGTTTTTTAAGATCTCTGCCATTTCGTCTGCGCTGGCGTAGGGGCATCCCGGTTTGGCTTTGGCCATACAAGAACTCATGTAGATTTTATCCGGCTTGATCTCGGACATTTTCACCGCCACCCCCATGTTAGGCGCCGTTGACCGGCCGGGGCATTCGCATTTGACAAACGCCACCACTTGCACGGGCTCTTTAAAGTTTCCCTCTCCCAGGGCGGCCGCCTTTAAGCAGCGCCACTCTCCGGCACAACCGTATCCGCTGTCCATATAGGCTCCGCAACCGACAATTGCGATTTTTTTCATTTTCACCTCCTAAGTTAAATTAATCGTATGGGTTTGAGTTATAGTCAATAGTAGGGTAGCTGTTGCAAAAAGTTTGTGATTCCTGATATATGCATTCGGCAAAATAAATACAACAGGTAAAAATATGCATTGATGAATTCGTAAAATCCATCCTTATGATCCTGCATGAAAAGAATATTTTTATAAGCGGCAAATCTGGAAAAGGATCGCGAAGGTTTAACAACTTGATAGCCGAGTCACCCACAGGCGGGCAGGCTCGATTAGGGCTTGAGCTGAGTGAAGGGAAACTTTTAGGTTCAGTTCCTATAGGGCCGGGGGCGGGCAACAGCCCCCAGCCACTCGGCGTTAACTAATTTTGTAAAAATTAAAGCCAAGGAAAAAATTCAAACCTCGTTATTCTACGATTTCAAGAAGAACTCTTTTTCTGTGTTTTGCAGATGCTGAGTACAAAATATTGCGCATGGCCTCTGCAGTACGACCCTGCTTGCCAATGACTTTTCCCAGGTCCTCTTTGGCAACTTTAAGCTCAAAAACCGTGGTCTGAGCCCCAGTAATCTCGTTTACCGAAACGTAATTAGGGGAATCAACCAACGCTTGTGCGATATATTGGATTAACATTTTAAAATCCATAAACAGCCCTTCCTGAGGTCTGGCCTCGTTATCGATAATCCTGATATAAAAATTATGAATGTGATAATTAAATATGGGATTTTTTCTATCCCCCTCCCCGAAAAGTGCGGTAGGATTTAATTAAGTCGGACATTTTGTCACAGATCTTTTTTAGTTGCGCTAACATGTTGACTTGGTTAATTAACTTTATGAACCATCGAAAAAAAGAGGGCATTGATAGTAACTTTAACCAAGGCGCAGATAGTCGAAATTATCGCTAAAAACGGTTATATCAGAAATCAAAGCACAAAAGTCATCGAAGATTTGATTGAAATCATTAAGCAAGGTTTGGAAGATGGTGAAGATCTGTTGATCTGCGGATTTGGTAAATTCTGTGTAAATAATAAAAAAGAGCGCCGAGGCCGCAACCCGCCAACGGATCAACCCCTGATGCTGTCCCCCTGCAAAGTTATAACGTTTAAGTGCTCCGGTAACTAAAGGAATAAGATTAACCGTTAAGTATAGCGGCCAGGAATAAACGATGCTTTGGCCGCTACACCAATAGGAGGTTTGAACAAAAAACCCCCTATTGAATTTCGATGATTAGTAGCCGCGGCCACCTCTTGGCCCTCGGTTGCCACGTCCGCCGCCGCCGCCATATCCACCCCTATCGCCGCCGCCGCCACGACGTTCGGTGCGAGGGCGAGCCTCATTGACGTTAAGAGCCCTTCCTTTTAGATCTTTGCCATTCAGGCCATCGATTGCAGCTTGGCCTTCCTCTTTAGAGGCCATCTCAACGAATCCAAAGCCTTTTGATTGACCACTATGCTTGTCTGTTATAATGGTCGCGGATTCAACTTGTCCGAATTGTTCTAATGCCAAACGCAAGTCTTTTTCGGTGACCTCATATGACAAGTTTCCTACATAGATTTTCATTGTTAATTTCCTTTTGCTATAGGCTCTTATTGTATTTCAGTTCGTTCTACGAACTCACTATATGTTTGTCGTTTTAAAAGAATTTCTACAAAATCTGAAAAATCAGGGTAACACTTTCTTCTCCATCTATGAAAGGAAAAAATGTTATGTGTTCAAAAAAAGTTTACCAAAAACAAAAATTGGAAAATATTTTCGGGGACAGGTTGATAACGTTTGGCTTTCTTTTCAATATATGATTTGAGGAAAATGATTTAATAACAGGATGATAGAGCGGATATTTTATGCCCCGGATACGCCGTTTAACCAACAATGAACAAGCGACCGTATACCATGCGATGTCTCGCACAGCCTTGTATGGCTTACCGATAGGAGATAGCTAAAAAGATTTTTCGCTGGATCTGATAAAATCGTATTAAGTACCGGTCCCAATTCTCAACTCCAATTTTCTACCTTACACAGGCAAATACGTTTTAAAAAAAGATTGGGTTAAAGAAAAAAAAACAACTTTTGGCTGAACCGGCGCAAAGGCGTCATTAGTATCCCCCAAAGGAAAAAGCAGCCGCCAAAAGAAATCTCCTTGCTGAATTCGATGCTTTTTTGGGAACGAGTTGGAGGCAATCAGGCAGAATCAATTACCACCTGATTCTGGGCCAGCGCTATAGTGATAGCCACGTCCAGTTGCCCATGGATGGCTACGACTCCTGGCAAGTTGAAATCGCCTGGGAATCCTGCCTGCAATTTATGGACATCTCCAAACCGCTAACCGACATCCCACGCTTTGAGCCTTTCCGGTCAAAAGATCCGGTAACCGCAGCCTACGACAAGGCAAACAACCGCCCCGCCGATTACTGGAAAACCATGGATATGGAAAAAGCCAAAAAAATATACAACGCCTCCCGCAAGGTCGCATCCAAATACCCCTGGGGCGCAACCTATGAACAAGCCCTGATCATGGGCTGGCAACCCTCAGGCGAAGGCGCCAAAAGAACCCGGCGCGAATCGGAGACCAGCAAATTTTAAAACGTAGGTCAGATTAACGCTCCACCAATCTGACAAACAACTACCGGCCGACATGCTCACATGGCGCCCGGTAGTTCATTTAGAGTGGTTCATCATTGTATCTTTGCATCCAGGGCAAAAATTCATATGAGGGCAGAGGCGGACTGATATAATATCCTTGCGCAATCGTGCAACCGATTTCTCCCAGCGTGTCGAAAACTTTCTTGGATTCGACTCCCTCGGCAATGCTTTTGATTCCCAGGTCGCCGGCCGTCTGGATGATTCTGCGGACAAACGAAAATAAAAGAGGTGAGCTGGTGATGTCACGAATATACTTTTTATCGATTTTGATATAATCGACTGCAAGCTTGGCAAGCAATCCCACGGTTGAATAGCCTGTTCCAAAATCATCGATGGATATGGATACTCCCATTTCGCGTAATTGGGTAACTGTGCGTGAAACGATTTCGTATTGGGTCACCATGGTCCGTTCCGTGATTTCGATTTCAAGACCGGATGGATCGATACCGGACGCTTTAATCTGTTCAATTACATCCTCCATGAATGATTTTTTTTGCAGATTTTGTGCTGTCAGGTTTACAGACAGCTTTACATCCACTCCCTGTGACTGCCAAGTCTGCAAATATTTCACTGTCGATTCCACGGCAAACTTGGATAAAGGGTGTACCAGCCATGTTTTTTCAGCATGGGCGATATACCGGCTGGCCGGAACAAGTCCCTTTTGCGGGTGAATCCAGCGTATCAGCATTTCCGCGCCCACGGCGCGATTGGAAGACAATTCCACTTTGGGTTGGAAAAACGGCGTCAATTCGCGGTCCTCTATCGCCTTGTTCAATGAGCCGAGCAAGGATAGGATCTCAACACTGCTGACATCTTTTTGCTGGTCATAAATTGTAATGGTTGAACCGTCCACAGCAGCCTGGTGAGAGGCGGCGCCGGCTTTTTGAATCAGCTCATCGGCGCTGGAAACGGTTTGGGGCAGGGCGATTCCGGCCCGGAAATCCACCATAATTGGAATTTTATCGGCGTAAACGGGTTTTTCGAATCGTTTCAGCATTTCTTTTATAGTTCCAATAAACTGTTTCAAATCAAGTGAATCGGCTAAAACGGCAAAGCGGTTGGGGAGAATTCTGAACAAGGAAATATTAGCAAATTCTGGCAACCTGAGGCGGCCGATAATTTGGGGCATCATTTCGATAACCGGTGGATAACCGATGGTGTCGATCACTTCATTGGCGTTAATCACATCAAGAATGGCAAGCAGCAATTGCGTACCGGACGCAGGCTGGTGCTGGTAGGCTTGATTCAATAGTTTTTGCAGAGCAAGATAATTGGGTAAACCGCTTGGCGCGTCAATATAATCAACAAGACTTAAGCGGAGCAGATAGCGTTTCAAGTGATCGAATAAGAATCCGCAAAGTCCTCCGGAGATGGTGAAAAATATCGTCCGGAAAATCCAGGAGTTCAACGGTTGGCTGGTTTCCGAAGCTACCTGCAAGGGCATAGTCGGACCAAGGATCAGTCCTGCCGCGATACCGGCAACGACCCCGCCCTTCAAACCGAACGCGGCCGCCGCCCCCACCAGCGGGATATACATCAAATGCGTCCAGATATATGCTGTTCCGCCGGTCAGATAGACCACCAAGGCCACAATCGCCATCGATAAAACAATTAGCGCCGCCCATAATTTTTTAAGGTGAGTTTCCACACTAAAAAGCCGTTTGGCCAGGACGGCAGATTCTTTTTCAAAGCGTTCATGCTGATTAAGCAGGGTTTTCATCTAAATCCTATATGGGCAAATCTTCTTTTGCATTGCAAAGTTTGCTATTGACCTTGATGATGTCCTTAGTTTATAGAGCATGTTTATATTGTTGTCATGTACTTTTGTGCTATCACCATGAGTCGATCCGATAATCGATTATTGGATATCCATTCCTTCAATTCAAACATAAATTGTTTCTCCCTCCCGTGCTGGATACACAAACAAAAGATCTTTCACTTCGCGTATAAAGGTGAATACGCTTTGTTGGCAAATAGACATATTTGGCGATAGTTAATCATTTTATAAAATGTTTTTTTAAAGGGCTGCCACGATCCGGTCTGCTTTAGCCGGGTTTAAGGGCGTGGAGTCTGCAATGTCAGCAGACGGGGCAAAACCTGAAAAAGTCCAGGGGGAATTTTAAGCTACATGATTACAAATAAAATGTTTGATGAAATTAATATTGGTGACCATGCCGATATAAAGCGGACAATTACAAAGAATGATATCGACATGTTCGGTATGCTGACCGGAGACATGAATCCCACGCATTTTAGTGATGAATACGCTAATATGCTCCTTGAGCGTCATAAGCTTGTCGGTCACAGCATGTTGGCAGGCTCCTTGATTTCGAGTCTGCTGGGCAATCAGTTGCCTGGGCCAGGAACAGTGTATCAATCCCAGCATTTGGAGTTTCATGGCGCAGTTGAATTAGGTGATGAACTCACCATTTCAGTGACAACCAAGGATAAGTTTTCCAAGCAAGGCAGTGTGCTGTTCGATTGTCTGGTGACGAATCAACGCGATGAGACAATTATCACCGGAACCGCCAAAGTCAAAGCGCCGATGCGCAAGCCCGTTGATGTCGGATCGCCTTATCAAGCGATGGGAATCCGGCTTACTGAGTCTTTTAACCAACTGATTCAAAAGGTCAAAGATTGGGACCCGATCCCAACAGCCGTTTGCCACCCCTGCAGCAAGGATGCCTTGCTCGGGGCAATCGATGCCGCTAAAACCGCTCTGATCGATCCGGTTTTGGTAGGTCCGCGCAGCAAAATTCAAACCTTGGCGGACTCGCTGGAAGTTGATATCAGCCCCTACCGTCTGGTCGAAACCGCCCACAGTCATGCATCGGCTGAACGGGCAGTGGCTTTATGCCGCCAGGGAGAAACTCAAACCCTGATGAAAGGCAGTTTGCATACCGATGAGTTGATGCACGAAGTCGCCAAGCGTAAAACCGGTTTGCGGACGGGATCCCGGATCAGCCATATTTTTATTTTGGATATTCCCACCTACCCGCGGCCACTTTTTATCACCGACGCGGCCATTAATATTTTTCCTAATTTGGAAGAAAAAATAGACATTTTAAAAAACGCCATTCAATTAGCTCATTCTCTGGGTAATCCGGAACCCAAGGCCGCCATATTATCCGCGGTGGAAACCGTAACTTCCAAAATTCCGGCAACCATTGAAGCCGCCGCCTTGTGTAAAATGGCCCAAAGGGGCCAGATCAAGGGAGCCATTGTCGATGGCCCCCTTGCATTTGACAATGCCATCAGCAAAGAGGCGGCACTGATCAAGGGGATCAATTCCCCGGTAGCAGGGGAAGCTGACATATTTCTGGTGCCTGATATGGAATCGGGCAATATGTTGGCCAAGCAACTGTGTTATTTGGCTAAAGCCGACTCTGCAGGCCTTGTTCTGGGAGCAAAAGTTCCAATTATTTTAACCAGCCGTGCTGACTCGGCCGAAGCCAGACTGGCGTCATGCGCAGTGGCCGTGGCTTTTTCCTATTGGTCGCGGCCAGACTTAACCCATAAAAAGAGTGTCCGATTATGAAAGAATGTATAGCGGTAATTAACGCAGGGTCCTCCAGTATAAAATTTTCTGTATTTACCAATGATAATAGCAGTAGCAGCAGCAGCGGTGATGATTCTTTAGAATTAATTTTCAAAGGCCAGGTGGACGGAATCGGTGTGGCCCCCAAATTTGAGGCCACCGCACCTGATGGAACGATTTTAGCGAGCAATGAATGGGCAAACCATCCGGACGTCAACCACAAAATGTTATTGGACGAGATCATCCAATGGGCTGGCGAAAATCTTGACGGCAGGGAAATAAGGGCTGTTGGCCACCGGGTGGTTCACGGCGGAAAAATTTACAGCAAGCCGGTTTTGGTTGACGAGAGTGTTCTTCAAACACTGGAGACGTTTGTTGCTCTTGCCCCCTTACATCAGCCCCACAACTTGGTTCCAATCAAAACCCTTGCGCAAATGGACCCATATTTGTTCCAGGTGGCGTGTTTCGATACAGCCTTTCACACTACAATGCCCGACGTGGCAAGAAATTTTGCCTTGCCCCGGAATTTTACCCAAGAAGGTGTGCATCGCTATGGATTTCATGGGTTATCCTATGAATATATTGCAAACAAACTGCCGTCTTTCGATCTGCAGGCTGCAAAAGGGCGGGCGGTTGTGGCCCATTTGGGCAGCGGCGCCAGCATGTGCGCCATGCTAAAGTCCAAAAGCATCGCTTCAACAATGGGATTTACCGCCATTGATGGATTGCCCATGGGAACCCGTACCGGCAGCCTGGACCCCGGGGTTGTTTTATATCTTATGCGTCAAAAGCATATGGATACCGATGACATTGAACGCTTGCTGTACAAAGAATCCGGGATGCTGGGCATATCCGGGATCAGCAACGATATGCGTGTTCTCATGAAAAGTGATGATCCCCGCGCCAAAGAAGCCGTTGACATTTTTGTCTACCGTGTAAAAAAAGAATTGGCGGGATTGGTGGCTGCGCTGGAAGGGATAGACACCTTGGTGTTTACGGCAGGCATCGGTGAAAATTCCCCGCAAATTCGCGAACAGATATGTCAGGGCCTTCAGTGGTTAGGTATCCGGATCGATTCGGAAGCCAACCGGCGCGGCAAACCGCGAATCAGCACTTCCGACAGTGATGTTTCAGTTTGGGTCATTCCAACAAATGAAGAGTTGATGATTGCCATGCATACACGCAAGCTTATGGTGCAAAATACAGTTTATCATTAACCTGTCCCCCGGAAACGGCTGATTTGTCCAAGACCCTGAGGACTTTAAGTTTACTTTAAGTTTTATTCCTTTAATTTCAAAAGAATGAATAGGGCAAGGCAGCCTGGAAGACATATGGGGCTTGAAAGCTGAAGAGCTGAAAAATATCCCGCCCTTGCTTGTTTTGATCTATATGACCTTTCATTTATGCGGCCTTTTGAATTCGTTTTCGTCTGTTGGGCTTAGATTTGGATTTGTTTTCAAGACCCTAAATTCGCCATTTTTTTTTTACTCCCGTTAGCTGTGAAGAAAGGAGACGCCAAATGCGAAAAAAAAACGCATTGGTTATCGGTATTGCCAATAAGGACAGTATCAGTGCCGGTATCGCAAGTGAACTTTACAGCAATGGTTACAACATCATAGCCACCTGCCTTAATGAAAAAGCGCTGCCCCATGTAACTGAGGTAACCAATCGGCTGGGTGTTCAAACCTTGTTTCCTTTTCAAGTGGGTAACGAAAAACAATTGCAGGATATTGTTTTTTATTTGCGGGAAAAAGGTTTGCGGCTTGATACATTTGTACATGGAATAGCTTTTGCGAGCGAAATTAAAAAGGATTTGCATAATGTGACCTGGGAAAGTTTCAAAGAGTCCATCCGCATTTCCGCTTTTTCCATGGTGGAAATTGCCGCCGCGCTAATCAAAGCGGATTTAATGAATCCGGGCAGTTGCATAATAACCTTGTCATACATTGGCTCGCACCTGGCCGTAGAGGGTTATAACATGATGGGACCGGTTAAAAATATCCTCGAATCATTGGTCAGGGGACTGGCCTCGGAACTCGGCGGCAAAGGCATAAGGGTAAACGCGCTTTCGCCGGGACCGGTACTGACCCGCGCAGCAAGTGGCATAAAAGGCTTTTCAGGATTGCTCGAGACCTCAAAAACAGCTTCTCCTTTAGATAGGACCGCCACCATGGAAGATATCGGGAAAATGGCTTACGAGGTAATCGGGAATCCTTCAATCAACGGCTCTGTCTATTTAGTTGATTGCGGCAGCAGTGTTATTTTACCGGTGCCAATGGATCAAGAGCCATAGAGCTCTTGAAGATGCAGCTTCCAAGACTCTTAGAGTCGTTCGGGAAAGGCGATTATGAAAAATAAAAACGCATTAATTATTGGAATAAGAAATGAAGAAAGCGTTTGCACAGCTATTGCCCAGGAGATTAAGCGCGCAGGCTACACTATCTATGCAACCTATCAGGACGAATCAACTCGAGTTGACGTGCAAAGGGTTGCTGAAAATCTCGGTATCAAAAAAACATATCAATATGATGCCCGCAATGAATCCGATCTTGAACACCTTGCTGAATCTATGCAAAGTGAAGATATTGCACTGGATATACTGGTGCATGGCATATCCTATTCGACAGCCCAGGGCGCAAAACTGAATTTGCCGCTGCTTGACGTTACCTGGGAAGAATTCACCGATGCGGTCAGGGTAGGCGCCTTTTCCCTTGTGGAATTGACCGGAAAGCTTATGTCCTGCTTTAAGCAAGAAGCTTCCATATTAGCTTTGACCTTGAATTGGAGCAGGCTGGCGATTCCCAATTTCAACGTTGTCGGGGCGGCAAAAGCTGCCCTGGAGTCGATCATTCGCGGGTTGGCCCAATCTGCGGGTAAAGCCAAAAGAATAAAAGTCAATGGCATCAGCCCTGGTTATGTCCACACCTATTCGCTGTCAAAAATCGGCAACAGCCTTCAAATTTTAGAAAGAGCCAAACAACGATCCCCTTTGCATACAAATGTGACAAAGGCCGATATCTCAAGCCTTGCGTTAAGTATATTGGAAAACAATTCCATTACGGGAACGATTTACATTATTGATACAGGCTCAGAAATCATGGGGCAAATCTAAGCCTAAAAGCCGTGTTTTGATCTTTTGTTTCCCAAAAAATTATTATATTATCGAGCTGTTACAAAATTTTTACAAAAGACGAAAAATATTATTTAGTTAATGAATACATATTTCTTAACATAAACAAAACGTTAATTTGGCAGGCGTTTTGGTTGTTATGCTGATGAAAATTTTTTATTGACAAGGCGTTCTATATTTTTTCTAATGGACACCATAGTTACGTCACTTATTGCCTGAGCGTACCGCAAACGGTGCTTAAGATCTCAAATTCAGCGATCAGTATCAGTATTGATTGAACCTGCCTTAGATCCAGAACCACACAATGCTTTAGGTATGCCAATTGAGTCTGAAGTAAGGTTAATTCTTGTTCAAACAATAAATTTTACCTTCCAGGCTTCATATCTATTATTTAACGACCCTTTATGTTGTACATTTGGGTGACAACAAAATTCATGGTGAACGTTTATGCTAACGTCAATCAGGAAAAAAATTAGAGAATTAGAAATAGAACGCTTGGAATCCCAGTGGATGGAAAGGCAGCCTTCCGATAACCGCATCGATTATACGATTTTTTCACTGAAAGAAACGTGCCGGAAAATCGAAGAAGATGAAAAAATATGCCGTTGCCCCAATGAAATCATGGTTTGTGGTTACGGTGATGTGGAAACCCTTACATGTAAGCGTCCCGGCAATTCCGAAAAAGACTACAATCAATCCTGAAGTGTTGTGCAGCAACGGCGGATAACGCATAGCTATCCGTTATAGCTGTGTTTTTTTTGCCTGCTGCAGTATCGCCGCGGCGCAATTTTTGCGCCAATTGCTTTAGCGTTCATCGATAAATGGCCAATTTACTTATATCTTCATAGGCTTTCATTTTACGGCGGCCGCACGCATGACTCGAAAGGCTCCCTTCATGAGGTTGTGTGAGGCATTGGCGCGTTTTATCCTGAAATTGTTCAGTACCAGGTCAAGGTTTGGCCGGCAAAGTTTGCTTGTATTTGTTTTTGCAGCTTCCAGGCGCTCACGCACCCACTGTTTGGCTTGCTTGGAGGCATCGGTTTTTTGTTGAATTGAAAATCCGGCCGAACGTATCTTGTTTATTAAATTTTCAAAAGATTCAAGAAAACTGAATTCTGGGGTTTCAGCCCATGGAACCGGATAGACCAGTTGATCGTTTTCACCTTTGCAGATCTCCCACAAAACCAGCATGCCGTTGTTTTTTAAAACGCGGTGAGCTTGCTTAAAAAGTGTATCTTTATCCAGGATGTTCATATTCATATGAATCATCATTGCAACGTCAAATTTATTATTTTCAAAGGGCAGGTTCAGGGCATCCGCCTGGTCGAAAGTCACCAGGTTTTCCAGTCCCGCCTGTTTGCTTAGAACATCCGCTGTTTCTATAAATTCATTAGATAAATCAACGCCGGTTACATGACACCCAAAGCATTGGGCGATACTTCTGGCCGGTCCGCCCAGACCGCACCCGATATCAATGACCTTCGTGTGCTCTTGCAATTGGGCAAGACGTCCCAGCTCAAGGGTGGCTTGACGGCCCATGGTATGCAATTCGTCAAAAACCATCAGATCATTTGTGGACAGGTTCTCAAGATCGAGGCCGATGGATTGAAGATTTTCCAGCAGGCGCCGGGCCAGATGCTTGCTGCCATAAGTTGTATTGATGTCTTGATGTAATGCGTTCAAAATGTATCCTTATCCTTACTCTGTAATTCAAAGGCCAGGACGAACCAAAGCCCCTGCTTTTCGTTCATTGCTAATCCAAATCCCATTGAACCGTTCTCAATGTCCAGGATGCGCTTTAGAGCCTTCTGGTCTTTTAATGGGGCCCAGTCAATCGCATTTTTACTGATATAGAACATGATGCCGGAAAAAAGAGCCTTTTTTTCTTTCTGGCTCATTGCGCCTAACCGCTTTTGATCAAGGGTATGAAGCTGTTCGAACTGGTTTTGGGTATAATCTTCCGGGAACCTGATTTTAAAATAAATTTTTTTTCTGACAATAAGATCAAGGTCGTTTTGCCGGACTTTGATCAGATTACTCTGTACACTCAATTTCAAGGGTATGGTGTCGCCGGGATTTAAATAGGCGATATGCTGATTGATGTCGGCCGGGCTTTTAAACGTTTTGTACTGGTTTAAATGAACTATCCGGCCAGGATCATACGTGTGGCGGGCAATTTTTGATGTTGAACAGCCCAATAGTGTAAAAACAGCTATTAAGGCGAATATTTTTTTCATGATCGCTGTCCCTCCTGTTAATGCCTATTTGTAAGCTCTGAATAAGTAATGGCAGAGAACGTATTTTAGAAATTTAAACTTATAAGAGCTTGTTTGGGAATTATTAAGGGTCTTGGAAGATGCCAATATACCATTATTGCACCTTGAAAACGAATTTAAGGACAAGCATAAGTGGTATATTCCTAAGTTACATTAGAAAATATTTCATGTTGCCACAACCCTAACTTTGAAGGAACAAAAAAACAAGCGCCTATTGATTCCGATACACAGATGAAACCGCCTTTTTAATTTCCTCGGTATCATTATCCTTCGGATCATTTTCGAATCTGCCAGGTACTATATTAATTTCATCAAAGACCGGGCTGTCATGATTTTGTTCAGCATAGTTTAAAACTGCAGAGAAGCTTACATTGAGAAAGTTATCCACAACAGTCATCTGTCCTTTAGGTTTGCCGTTTTCCCATTTCCCTTCGATGGTCAATATCCGATCATCAAATGTTTTAAATCGAGCTTGGCCTGTTCCGTTGGGCTTATCGTTCTCAGTATCACCATAAAATTTCCCTGCTCCAAGACCGGGTATGTCAACGTCTGCTGTTGATAAGTCTCCGTTAGTGTAGAAAAATTCAAGCGGAATAGCATTTATTTTACGAGCCAAATATTCTCTTGCTGCTTTATTGTTTTTCCCGCCAAATGGTTGCTTAAGCCCTTTGTATTTTTGAGATTTGGATTTTTGAATCTCTTCATAAAATACACGGATTGAATTTAATAGACAATCGTTATTCATACCAGAAGCTTCCTTTTCAAGGCCCTTAATGCCACCGCGCTTGGCTGCCTTTACCAATTTTTTTTTCAATGCGTCCTCACCGGCCTCGGCAAGCTTATCTATTTCATCCGGTATAAACGCATTAAAGTGGAAATTATCATCGTTGCAGACGAAGATGGGTGGATTTGGTGTTTTATCCTTAGACAGGTTATCAGGATTATATATTGTTTCAGGTATATAAGCCGTTGGTCTTCCAGTATAACTATATTTTCTTAGCACCACAATTGGTGCTTTGATCAAATTCGCCAGAGGCTTGCATTCATACTCGGTAAGCACATCATTATCTTTAATCGAATCTATTCTTTGTTGTTTTAACATAGCTTGAGTCAAGCTTTGGGTTTGTTTTGATTTATTAGAAGACTTGTAATTTGCCAGGCTTTTGCTCTTGGGAGCAGACTCTTTGACAATATTATTGAGCGTAATTTTAAAGGTTTTTTTTTCGCCTTCATTTAAACCTATATTTTTTGCTATTGTTTCAAAGACCTTTTTGTTATTGGCATACTGTATAAATATTTGTTCCGCTTGTTTGATATCAATATTTGTTAGCGACCGTTTGCCATTCGGTTTTAGGTTCAAACCAAGTTTTTTTTTGTCCTTTGGTTCTAATTTGTCAATAACCGCTTGGCCCAGATGGGGATTTTTATTGATGTGGTCCGTTGCTTTTTTAATAACTGAGGCAATATCGTTAGGCTTTATTTTTTTCAAACAATCTAATGCCGGGTTTTTGCCGTTACCGTTAGGTTGTGCATTAGCTTTTGGTCCTACCGCGCCCGCCGCCAATCCGCGTAAAAGCTTAACATGTTCGTTTACACGTACCCGGAACATATCTTTTTTTATCACGCCTGCTTTAAAATCTCGAAATAACTTAGATGTTGTAGGTGATTCCATGTCATTAACTTTCTATAGTAAGAGTAAAAACCAGGCCAATCAACTAATGTGATAGCAAATATCGGGCCAAGTAATTGGCGTCATATACAAATCAAGTATGAGTGCTCAAGCAATAGAACCGCCTGATAGATTAGGATATGCCGCCGGATTTTTTACGGTACCTGTAAATCTAATATGATCAAGTGAGTAGATAAGCTCTGCTTACCGGTTGCTCCCTTGCGGTATACCAAATTTGTCCGAGAGTCTAAAGGGGTGTTAAGAATAATTTCAGGTAACAAAACAATAATGATCAAATAGCTCAAGCGCCAAAAAAGTTGGCTATAATTACAAGTAAATTGGCGGCCAAATCAATGATGAGCAGACCATTGAATTTGGGCGATCTGGGTGACTGCTCCCGGCAATAAATTACCGGGAATTCTCACTGGATAATCTTAAATAATATACCATCTCGCATCTGTGTTTTTTTTGTTGTGCGTTATGCCAAAGATGCGAATACATAATGTACGCAAACTTTGTCATGCCTTGAAAACGAAAAAAATTCTGTCCTATATGGTATCTGTTAAGATGCTATATTCTTTTGCGCCAATCGCCTTAATATTTTTTTGCTTATATACCGGAAGCTTGGCTTTTGCGCAAATGATTGTTCATAGTGTTTACAATTCTAACCCTCCCGTTAATACGGTAAATACGTGGTGATCGAACATTTGCCCAGAATCTTATACAATCTTTGAATTGAGGTTAGTTTTTTTGTATTGCACTCCATATGCTCAGATCCAGAAATAAAAGGTTGCATTTAGCACGTTATGTGTGGTGGTTATGTGCGATCGTCCGGGATATTTTAAAAGCCATGCTTGAATTACTAAATATAAAATACTATATTAGTAATGATTATATAAGATAATATGGAGGCTGGTATGGCATTTGACGATCGGAAAAAAAATATGAATGCAGGTCAATCATCAGGCACGACATTCGCGGATTTACGCGGCAGGCAATCGGTGCGGGCGACCTTCAGGTTATCTAATGACTGTATTAAGGCGATCAGTATTGTTTCGGGGCAAATGGGTATCAAACAAAAATCGTTATTTGATCATATGCTTCAGGATATTGATACATTAAGAACCGTTGCCCGGCAAATAAAGCAAACCCGTTTGCAGGCCGCCGGCCGGATTCAGAAAACGTATGTCATGAGTCGCAACGCACTGCTGAGCCTTGAAGCTATTGCCGATAATTTTAATGCGCCAAGGGATGTTCTCATAGAATATTCCGTTCAACAATTAATGCCCCTGATTGAGAAGGAACAAAAGCGTTATTCCCAGCGGAAAAGGATTTTTGAAAAGATCGAACACCATCTTGAACTGGGGCGCATGCTGCTCAAAGAGTCTTATGCCGAGCTTGGCGAAGACGATCCAGTAACTGAACGGCTTACCGCCGTTATGGGAATTTATGAAGGATCGTTTAAACAGCTTGCCATGTTCATGGAAAAAATAAAGAGTATTGAAACGTTTGAACCAAAAGACTTCAACCGGTAGTTGAAGTTTTGGGATTTTGCAAGATTTATAATTTTCACATTCCTAAGGAGACTGTCTATGAGATATTGGCTATCAATTATGGTTGTGCTTTTATTTTTTTCCATAGCCTGTTCAGATGAAAATTTGCTTGAATTTAAGGTTAGCGGCTCTGTTTGCGGGGACCGGCCGGAAGAATCTTCAGTCACATCACAATACGACAAAGGCTATCTTACAACAGTGGCCAATGTGGTGACAAATTGTGCGGCCATACCCGCAAAGCCGTCCTATGAAATATCCGGCGATACGCTTATTTACCGATTGGAAACGGTCAGCCCTGCCGGTATTGTCGCCAAGTGTCTTTGCAACAATACGGTAACGTTTAAGCTGGCTGCCGATAATGAGCGGGCCTTGGGTTTTGCAAACGTTGCCGCCAAAAACATAAAAGTCCAAGTATTCATGGACGGCGAGCAAATCAAATAGAATGACTAATCGTGTGTATTCGAAAAAGTCATCCAATGGCCCATATCTGGCATTACCGGATGGACACCGGCCAGTTGCGGGCTAAAACCTATGCTGCACTACGTTCAAATTTATTTTCAATACCTTAGGCGATTTATATTATTTAACAAAAATCGCTTTAGCTATCCGCTGCAATTTTAAGGAGGCTGAGAAAAGGACATTATTGGTACAATTTTGTTCCAGCCATATTTGCGCCGAATATCAATATCTTTAAAATATATCCCATTAATACAGATTGTTATGCAACTTGAAGCTATTTCGGTAATCTATTGACAAAGTATCAAATGATACCATACTATGACTAATAGACCAACGCATAAGGAGCTGTTTGGTAAGTTAGTTGCAGCCAGACAGGCAGTCGGAGATGGGCGGATAGCACTGCTTGACCAGCTATCGATAGCAGCGGATGCCGTTGAGTTGGATTACAGCTTAGAGCATGAACTAACTGCAATCTGTTCTTACCGGGCTGCTAAATGAATCTTCTCCTGGCCACTATGCTGGATCAAGGCCTCCGCAACGATCATATGAACAGGATATAGAAGGTCTGGAGCTTTTTGCCTTTGTCGTAAAAAGCCAACGTTTTAACTGTCGGGTTTATTATAAGTTTGCATTGGCAGAAGGGATATTCTGGCTGGTGTCACTCCATTAGGATCGGTTGTAGAAGGAGCAAATATGAAGACGCTTAACTGCCCTAAGGGCCACGGCGCAATGAAACCGATGACCGTTAAAAAAGAAATGAATTTCAAAGGGGTTGACCTTGAAATTGAAGCCGATGCTTTAGTATGCCCTGAATGTGGATTGGAAGCTGGTACGCTACAGACGGCCGGCGCCCTGCAGTTAGCTTTAGCCGACTCTTACCGTGCTAAAAAGGACCTGCTAACCGGCTATGAAATTAAGGAGTTGAGAAAATCGCGCAATTTAACTCAGCGCCAGCTCGCAGACACTATGAACATTGGCATTGCCAGCATCAAACGCTGGGAAACCGGAACGGTTCAAAGTGCATCCATGGATCATGCCCTTCGTATGCATCTTCAGTCCAGAATACAGGCAGATAACTACTCTGGAAATCGTGAGATCAGCCTGCCGCGTATCAAGTTGGTGGCCAAGTATATGGAGGATTTGATTGGTAAACGGTTGCTTAAAAAGGGAGATAAATTTTTATACCTTGCCAAATATCTCTGGTATGCGGATTTTTTAAGTTTTAAAACTATAGGGCGCAGTCTGACCGGCGCATCATATGCTGCTCTGACTTTTGGGCCTCAACTTAATAATTATAAAGATTTGATTGACCCCATAAAAACGTCGAATGAAGACGATTCAGAGCCATTGTCTGATGATGAGCTCCGAATTTTGGAAAAAGTCGCCCATAAGTTTCCCCAAGAGCGGATGGTATATGAAGCCGCCCATCGTGAAAAAATATGGGCTGAAGCTAAGATAGGTGATTTGATACCATACTCGTGTGCTCATGAGTTAAATGAAATATAAAAAAAGACATGAAAGGTGGTATGTTATTTGATATAGACTTTTGTTGGATTCTGGAGCCTTATTATTTTTGGCATGGTAACCGTTTCAATTTATAGAAAGTATCATTTGTGGGCAAAAACTAAGACCTTGGTTGAGAATAATATAAAATCAACAACTTATCTTGCATAATGAGTTTTTAAGACCCTGAAACACAACATAAGCCAAAACTTTATCTCATTGTTCATGAATCACAGACTTGAGCCCTCATAGTTAAATCGAGGACAACCACGTCTATCGTTTCAACGCCGGGGAAGTCGTCAGCGATGTCCTGCCAATAACCTTTCAGAGCTTCGGCCAGTCCATCTAATCCGACTTTATGGTTATTGATCATCCAACGCTTTTTGGGCTTGTTTCCCAGCCAGACTAACAGCATTACACCGCATGTAGCGCCTTCCTCTCTCAGATAATCACCCGCCAACTGGTTGCGCAGCCGCTCGCAAAGCTTTGGGCCAGACCAACCCTTGTCGAGCAGTTTCAGTTCTATAGGCACAGGTGAAGAAACATTTGTATTTTGCAAACAAATGTCCATACGCTGACTGTTAGCAAGTTCTGGTTCCTGCGCGGTCGTGTATTGTTCACGGCAATGCTGGTTGAGCCAACCGGCAATCAACTTTCGCATTTCGGTTTCTCCATTGGCGCGCTGCCAAGTTTGCCAAGGACTATCATTTCCACGTTCCAGCCAGTTTTTCAGGTATATTAGACGATGAACAGCAAGGTCGAAGAGCTGACGATGAGTTGCAGGAGTGATTGTTTGTGACTTGTCAAACGCACTGACCTGTTCGGCTGACCAAGGTTCCAGATCACCATCTTCTTCGGCTTTTTTATACGCCAGCTTCGCCATCATATGACGATAATCAGGGTCGGGATGATCGTTGACCAATTGCTTAATAACCGTATAGCTCGCTTTGCCTGGTATTTTCGCTATAAGATTAAACAGTCTGTTGCGTACATCCTGTGCATCATCACGTAATTCTATGAAATATGCCCCCTCGCCTGCACGGTTGATGTCCTCTTTTGTCCGAATGTAACGGTGCATCAGGACATATAGAGATTTTAGATGCTCAACTTTTTGGAAACGTTTAAAATAAGGACCGCCGTCTATCACACGTCTGCTTCCCATCAGCGTTGTAATGAAAATCTGGGCAGCGTTCGTTGCCACCTCCTCATCGAGACCTGACAGCCACTTTTTGACTTCCCGGATGCCATTTATCGGATCGATATCGACACGAAGCGCGTACCACCACGAAATGTTATCCGGGTCATTTGTCAGCTCTATCTGTTGGATTGCCAACTTCGTCAACCTGGCCGGGTCTGTTCCGCCCTTAACCAGAATGTGCAGGCAATAATTCCGATTGGCATTGATACATGTGGAATTGGTCTCCAACCACTTTAGTATCACGGGTGCGATGGACGCATGCAGCCAAGGCGCATCGTGGTCCAGGTCGTGCAAAATGTAGTGCATTGGTTTGCCCAAGCCAGTGTTCTCAAGTTCCCAGAACAATTCCTTAATCACAGCCTCTTTAACCAAATCCGGGAAGTCCAGATGCATACGCTCAAACCAACTGGGAAATCCGTTAAGTTTCCAGGTGATATAGCGCAAAGCGTGACGGACCTGTGTATCATCTAAATTGTCCGGAAATTCAGGCTTCTCAGTTGCTTCAATCTCAAGGCCGGCCATAGCAACGATCAGAGAGTGCGGAATCCTGTTGCCCTGTGCTCCCTCGGACCGCAGATTCGGTAGATAATGCCGCCAATGCTTGACAGCAGCATCACGATAAGCGCGGGCAACTGATTCACCGAAGTCTGGAATGAGCGCCTGCCAGTTTGCGGACTTAGAGAGGCGGTCAGTTTTCGAACTAAGGTCCTGCAATTCACGCATCAACCTGTGTTGATCGTTGGTGATTTCTCCCGGCTTCAGGTTCGGTGGATTGCGGACTATATCTGGATTAGCGCATAAGCTCTCTATCCACGTATCACGATCCTGCTTTTTTCGTTCTTCCATATCTTCTATAGTTCGTTTATATTCTGCTTGTTCTTCTTCGGACTTTCGCATCGCCTCTGATACTGGCGGGTTGAGCAGATTGCTCAACTGATCTTGCAAGATGGAATCATCAGCCACAACATCTTGCAGACTTTTCAGAATGTGCAACGGCTTATCCGATCGCACATAGACTCTATACGCCGTGCTAAGTGCGACCAGCTTGTCATCCTGGAGTGCGCGAGAACGAGTGTAGTCTAATAGCCTTGACAGGCAATTCTTATCGAAGTTCCAAAAATGCCCATGCAAGGAAACAGACGAATCAGTGGTAAAAGGTTCACTTGAATTCTCAGCCTTGGCAGCACGTGCCTGCTCGATGCTGGCCCAATAAAGGGCATCATTTAGTTCTGGCCAACCGGGGACAAGTGTTTGCAAATTGCTTTTATGCTCGCTGAGATTATTGTTGTGCCAATTCCGTAAGGCTGGAATCATTAGCATTATGGGTAGGGCTGTCTTACCTAACGCCACCGAGCTTCGTGCTTCTACCAGTCTTTCTACCGCATGCGTAGCGGGACTTATAAGCCATGCGTATTCTTCCGAAACACGGCAATCTCGACGCTCGACATAGGGTTCCCTCTTTAGATAGGCATATAGTCCGTCAAGAAGTTGGGTTATGGCCTGTTGATCGCCGTCAATAGGCAACCTTTCAACAAATTCATGAAATGAACGGCTAAGGACAGCGACTTCGTATTGTCCGCAAGGAGGCAATTTACCCAGTGAGGTCAACATATGCTTGATGCTGTGGCTATCAGACTCCGTTTCTTCAACCAATTCCACAAGCAATTCATACGGAATACAGGCATTGTTTTCTATGAGTTTTTGCCACAGGCTTTGTTTCTGCTCCGCTGATCCGCATGTCATAACTGCACGGGCGGAAGCTTTCCTCGCATAAATCCCTCGCGTACCGTCTGCTGCAATCGTAACGAGCGGAGCGATACAGTCAGCCATTTCTCCCTGCCAGACAAGTCTGCCGAGAAAAAAGATGGCATCGTCGTTGTCTACGAATCTGTTGATAAGTTGCTGCACGTCTCCCGCAAGGTCAGAATTCGCGAACCGCGCAATCGCACTATTGTCTCGTGCAGAACGGTCATCTTCATTTGAGACAATCCGCCGGACAATATCCGCTAGGATCTTCTGTCTTTCAGGCAAAGGCAGTCGGGATGGTTCGCCGCCCTCCACTGCTATTTCAGTGCTAACCTCCAGTGACCGACGACGAATTTCATCATCGAACAGAATAAGCCAAGGTAAAATTGGTCGAAGCCGTGGTGTAACGATTTTTTCTCCATATCGCTCACGGAAGAAAAGGTTTTGGACCTTATGGCGACTGTTGCCCGCCTTCAGCAAACCATCAAACCATTCAGCAGCAAGCAGTTCGCGAACATCCCGATGCCGAAACCGCACTGCTCCAAAAATGACATCATTGAAAATTCCGCGTTCCAGTAGCGTGCGCACATCCTTTGGGTTCCAATCGTCAAGAACAGTTTCAGCATCGATACCAGGTTTATCCGATGCTACATCAGGTACATTTAAGCCGGGCATCCCAGTCAATATGACTGCAGCAGCAAGTCGGCGAGCACCTTGTCGCGCTTTTTCCATCTTCAGTGGCTGTCGTTGTCCACGGTCGGTGTTATGATCGTCGCGTAGCCGCTTATCAATGTTGTGACGAAGCAACTCCAAACGTCCGCCAAGTTTATTATCTTTATCCCATTTTGCTATTATACCTTCGAGATCAAATGGTCGTTCTGCCAGCTTCCAAATGTTGGCACGTTCAATTTCATGTAACAGACAATCGATATTTTTCGTTCCACGAGCCTTGCAAAAGCGCCGAATTTTTTTTTTATCTAAGTGCCGCATCATGTAAATCGTGAGCGAGCTTTGCGGTTCAGCTTTTTGAGCGTCTTTTCCGCTTTCACCCTCCTTCGGGGCCGCAAGGAAAAGGATCTCATCCAATAGACTCCGATCTTCCCGCGGACGCCATGCGTATGGTCGGCTGGAGAGGTAAATGTGCGCTCTGTGCGCACCTCTTTGTATGCCTTTGGCAAAACAGCGCAGCGCTTTTTTGAAGATTCTAGGATTTTCAAGCCTCGCCTCATCGACAGAATCTAAGAAAAACCATGCTTCCCCGGTCGATTCCAACCATGACTGGAATTGAGTTTCCCCGCCTATCTCAAACGCCTTATAGAAATCAGATTCGATATCCTCAATACGGATAAAGAAGGCAGGCTTCCCCTGATTCGTCAGTACACTCGCACGTTGCCTTAATTCTTCGGTCTTGCCCGCACCAGCTTCCGCTATAATGACGCAACGAAATTCGTGGTCCATATCATCCCAGGTCTTTGGTTTGATATGGCCCCAAATTGTTAGGATTTCGTCCCTTTCCGCCTCTTTATTACTTTTAGGGACAGACGAAAATTGTCTCTCTAATGGAACATGGTTTTCCATATGCATTCTCTACAAGTGTTATTGTGTATTTTGATTGCCATTATATATGAGGATTGTAAATAAAGCCATGTGTACGCTAATCTAATACACCATCTTTATTGACAATTTAAGTCTGTTCGGAAGCTGAATATTTGCGTACATTATCTTGAATTCCTAAACCAATAGTTGAAGTTTTTTTTGTTTATCGATTTGAAACGGTCAGCCCTGCCGGTATTGTCGCCAAGTGTCTTTGCAACAATACGGTAACGTTTAAGCTGGCTGCCGATAATGAGCGGGCCTTGGGTTTTGCAAACGTTGTCGCCAAAGACATAAAAGTCCAAGTATTCATGGACGGCGAGCAAATCAAATAGAATGACTAATCGTGTGTATTCGAAAAAGTCATCCAATGGCCCGTATCTGGCATTACCGGATGGACACCGGCCAGTTGCGGGCTAAAACCTATGCTGCACTACGTTCAAATTTATTTTCAATACCTTAGGCGATTTATATTATTTAACAAAAATCGCCTCAATTGCTCGGCTTGTTGTCCAAATATCGCGTAAGGTACCTGGCCGTGTGGGATTTTTTTGTTTTTTGCAGCATCTGACTCACCGATCCCGCTGCAACTATCTTTCCGCCGTTTTCGCCGCCTTCAGGCCCTAAATCAATGATGTAGTCGGCCGACTGGATCATATCCAGGTTGTGCTCAACAGCTACGATGGTGTTGCCCCGGTCTACCAGGTCTTGCAGAATTTCCAGTAAGCGGTTTACATCGGCCGGGTGCAAGCCGGTGGTGGGTTCATCTAATATATATAAGGTATGCCCGTTGGCCGGTACGGCCATTTCCCTGGCAAGTTTTATGCGTTGGGCTTCGCCGCCCGAAAGGGTTGGGCTTGGCTGGCCGAGCTGAAGATAGCCCAGGCCAATATCGCACACAAATTGAATCGCCTTGCGGATACGTGGTATTGCCGCAAAAAAGATAAGGGCCTCGGCAAAGGTCATTTGAAGAATTTCGGCAATGGTTTTGCCTTTATACCGAACCTCCAGGGTTTCGGCGTTGAATCGCGCCCCCCGGCATACGTCACACGGCACATAGACATCGGGTAAAAATGACATGGCCACTTTAGGCCGGCCCTGGCCTTTGCATGCAGGGCAATGCCCCTGGGCAACATTAAATGAAAATCGTGATGCTTTATATCCCCTTGCGCGCGCTTCGGGGGTTTGGGCTATTAACTGCCGGATGCTGGTGAGAAATCCCACATAAGATGCCGGAACCGAGCGCGGTGTGCGGCCGATGGGGCTGTGGTCAACTTCAAGTACGCGTTTGATTGATTCCCAGCCTTCTATTTTGCTGAAAAGCTCATTGTCTTTTACCCGCTTCTTGTTTTGAAGGCGGTTTTTCAGCCCCTTGTAAATAGTGGCCTTGACCAGGCTTGATTTTCCCGATCCGCTGACGCCTGTGACGCAAATAAATCGATTAAGGGGTATCCTGACATTTGCATTTCTTAAGTTATGTATCCGTGCGCCCTGGATGCGCAGGGCTTTTTGACGGTGGCAGGGGCGTTTACGCCATACCGCAGTGCCCAGCGAGCTGTCGATAACGGCTCCGGTGACCGATGCCGGTTCATTTCGCAAATCATCCAATGTTCCGGTTACGACAATCTGTCCTCCGTTTTTTCCTGCGCCGGGCCCTAAGTCAATAAGCGTATCCGCAGCGCGGATGGTTTCTTCATCGTGTTCGACCACAAGAATGGTGTTGCCGCGGTCGCGCAGTTCGGTCAGGGCTTCTATCAGCATGTGGTTGTCCCTTGGGTGCAGTCCAATGGTTGGCTCATCGAGGATGTAGGTTACCCCGGTTAAGTTGGAACCTAATTGGGCGGCCAGCCTGACCCGCTGGGCTTCGCCGCCGGACAAGGTGTTTCCTGAACGGCAAAGTGACAGATACCCGAGTCCCAGACGGTTCATCAATGCCAGGCGGGTTTGCAGTTCAGCCATAATGGGCTTTGCAAGGGGCAGTTGATGATCTGCAAATGAGAGTGAATCCAGAACAGCTTGCAAGCTTTGAGCATTCAGTTGCACCAGGTCCCATAAGCTGTGATCGTTTACCCTGATGGACAGGGCTTCGGGTTTTAAGCGGCTGCCTTTACACTGAGGGCAAACCTGTTCGTCAGAGGTTTCGTTTTCATCATCGGCGAGGCTGCCCAGCCCGGCGCAGGCCTTGCAGGCGCCTTGGGGTGAATTAAATGAAAACAATCGGGGGTCTGGGGTAACAGCGCCGATGCCGCAACCGGGGCATTGACCGCTTAGGCTGAAAACTTGCTCGCTATCTTTTTTTTCCTCATAAAAAATTAGACTGTTATCCCCTTGTTTTAAAGCCTGTTTAATCAATGCTTCAAGTGCGCGTCCGGTTTTGGCGGCGGAACCGATAACCAGATCGATATCATGGGTGTGATACCGGCTTAGCGCCATGCCGGGCACTATCTGCATGATTTTGCCATCAATTTTGGCTTGCTGATAACCGTCTTTCAACGCCTTGGCCAACACGGTTTTGTGAAACCCTTTTCGCCCGGATATTTTGGGAGCCAGTAACACTGCATGGCGGCGGTTTTTTTTGTTGCTGATTTGCCTATAAAGCTCTTCGGGGCTTTGGCGCACCAGCGAGCGGGCGCAGCCTGGGCAATACGGCGAACCCAGCTTGGCGTACAACAGGCGCAGGAAATGGTAAACCTCGGTTAACGTTGCCACGGTCGAACGTCTGCTGCTGTGACTGACGCGTTGTTCGATGGCTACCGTTGGCGAAAGACCTTCAACCAAGTCCACTTCCGGCCTTTCCAGCACTTTAATATATTGCCGGGCATAAGGCGCCAGGGTTTCCAGGTAACGGCGCTGGCCTTCGGAAAATAGGATGTCAAAGGCCAGGCTTGATTTACCCGAGCCGCTTACACCGGTCAGCACCACCAGTTGGTTATGAGGTATGGACACATCCACATTTTTAAGGTTGTGTTCCTTTGCTCCGTGAACGTCGATAGAATCAGCCGTGTTATGTTCCATCCACGAATAGGGCTGGGGCATAGAATCCGGTTTTTTTTCCGGACCCTGGAGGCAGGGGCGTAAAAAATGCGCGGTATGGGACTGACTGTGGTCTGCAATTTTTTCCGGCGGTCCCTGAACAACAAGGTTTCCTCCACGATTTCCGCCTTCGGGTCCCAGATCGATTATCCAATCCGCGGATTTGATCATATCCAGATTATGCTCAATGACGAGCACTGTATTACCGTAGTCAACCAGTTGCTGCATGGCTTGGAGCAGGATTCTGATATCCTCGAAATGAAGGCCGGTTGTAGGCTCGTCAAAAATCAGCAAGCTATGCCGGCCGCTGTTGGTCAAATATTTTGATAGCTTGAGGCGTTGGGCCTCACCACCTGAAAATGTCGATATGGGTTGACCGAGTCGAAGGTAGCCTAAGCCGACAGCGGTCAATGGTTTTAAGGCGGATACGATTTTAGATTGATCGACAAAGAATTCCAGCGCCTGTGTTACGGTCATTTGCAGGATGTGGTCAATGGATTTATCACGGTAAGTTATTTCCAGAATTTGCGGCTTGAACCTGCGTCCTGCGCAATCCGGGCAGGTTGTCAGAACATCTGACAAAAATTGCATTTCCACAACTTCAAAGCCTTCGCCCTTGCAGGTTTCGCAGCGGCCTGCCGCCACGTTGAAGGAAAAGTGTCCAGCTCCAAATCCCTGTTTTTGAGCTTGTTCGGTTCCAGCCAGCAGTTTGCGTACCGTATCCATAGCCTTAGTGTAGGTCAGGATGTTTGCCCTGGGAGTTCGGCCTATGGGCCGTTGATCCACCAGTTCAACGGCTCCAATTTGCGATCCGCCCTGAATACCCTGGTGTTGACCGGGTACGCCATCGGGCAGTCCCAAATTCCTTTTAAGTCCCCGGTAAAGAATATTTTCAGCAAGTGTGGATTTTCCCGAACCACTGACACCAGTCAGGCATACAAACAAACCCAGTGGAATTCGGATGTCGATGTTGTTTAAGTTATGTTCGGAAGCTTTTTTTATGGTCAGGTATTGCCCGGCCTTTGGCTTGCGGCGTTGATCCGGAATATGGATTTGTTTGCGCCCGGATAAATAGTCGGCTGTCAGACTGTCCCCGGTTGTTTCCGGTTGGACGCCTATTTGTTTTGCCGGGCCAAAATACATAATCTGTCCGCCTTGTTCACCGGCTTTTGGGCCCAGGTCAAGCAGGTAATCCGCGGATTCAATTATGGCAGGATCATGTTCAACCACCACTATTGTATTGGGCAGATTGCGCAGGCGCTCTAAAATTCCGATCAGGCGCTGGTTGTCACGGGGATGAAGCCCGATGCTGGGTTCATCGAGTACATACAGGCAATTTACCAGGGAACTGCCAAGTGATGATGCAAGCGCTGTTCGTTGGACTTCGCCGCCGGATAAGGTGCGGGACTGGCGATCTAAGGTCAGGTAATCGAGTCCCACATCTTTAAGGTAGGTGAGCCTGGAGACGATTTGGGTCAGTACAAGAGCCGAAGCTTCATCCCGGTTTTGTTTTTCCAGGTCCAGGGCGAATTCAAGAGCCTGGTTGACACTCATCGCGTAAAAATCAGCAATGTTGCATCCGTTGATTTGATAAAGCAAGGGCTCCGGTTTAAATCGTGCGCCATTACAGCTTTTGCATATGTCATAGCTGCGGTAACGTGACAGGTAGACCCTGACATGCATTTTGTAGGTTCTGCCCTCGAGCCATTTGAAAAATCCGCGAATACCGTAATAAGACGAAGTCCCCTCAATAATGGCCTTTTGCTGGGACGCGCTTAATTTATTGAACGCCTTATCCATGCTAATGTTTTCGCGGGCGCAAAATTTTTCTAAATCATAGTATTCATGGCGCGCATCGAATTCATCACCCCAGGGTTTGATAGCGCCATCTGATAGTGACAGATTTGGATTCGGAATAATTAGATCAAGATCGATATCGATGACTCTTCCAAACCCGCGGCATGTATCGCAGGCGCCCGTTGGACTGTTAAACGAAAAAATACCGGGCAACACAGGCGGGTAATCAATATCACAACGGGCGCAATGCAATTGATTTGAAAAGCTGTGACGTTGCCCATCGATCCAAACGTCCGTTCTGCCTGCTCCAAACCGCATGGCCGTCTCCAGAGAGTCTATCGCTCGTTGCCGTTGATCCGGTTTTAGCACGAGCCGGTCGGCAACCACATCTATCTGGTCTTTGAAACCGGCTGCCGGCACTGCCGTTAAATCTTCAACAACGCCATCGGAAAAAAAGCGGCCGTAGCCCATGCGCAGAAGGTCTTTGATAGCTTCTTCAATTTGTTTTTGCGAAGAATTGTCTTGACTGGCAAGCCGCCAGGGAAAAGTGATGACAGCCCTTTTTTGTTTGCCCAGAACCTGCCAGACGGTCTCGGGTGATTCGGCAATGACACTATGGCCGCATTGGCGGCAATGAAGAACCCCCTGGCGGGCAAAAAGCAGTTTTACGTAATCGGTTATCTCGGTCATGGTGCCGACAGTTGAGCGCGAGGTGCGAACCGGGTCTTTGCGGTCAATGGCAATAGCCGGCGGCACTCCGGTAATCCGGTTGACTTGGGGCCGGTCCATGCGGTCCATAAACTGGCGGGCATAAGACGAAAACGTTTCCACGTACCGGCGTTGACCCTCGGCATACAAAGTATCGAAAGCCAATGAAGATTTTCCCGATCCGCTTACGCCGGTAATTACCGTGATTTGATTAAGGGCAATGTCCAAATTCAGGTTTTTAAGGTTATTTTGGCGGGCTCCGTAGATACTTAATTTTTTTCTTTCCATCTTCAATTACGTCTACGCTCCATTTTTTTTCAGACCCAATATATATGCCGAATATATGCCGATAAGAACGCATAATTTTTCCACTGAGAGCAACCATAAGCACATTTGCCGTAATTTAAAGGTTCGGGCAGCGATTTTTCTTCCCGGCGTAAAGGATAAAGAGCTGTTTTTTTCTCGGCTTACCTGTTCAAGTTTTTAGATATATGCCCGATATTTAACTTAAGAGCCTGTTTGGGATTTGGGAAATGGAAAATCGGGCAAACCGGTTTTCTAAGGACAAGGGGAGAAAATATGGAGATTTCACCTGCAAGTACAAATTCGGCCGTTGCCGGAATGACACGTGAATTGCAAGCCACGGCAGCAATTCAAATTGAGGTGATGAAAACCATTGCAGACGGCCAGCGTCAGTTTGCCGCCTTTCTCCAGGATTTGGGAATAGGCCAGCACCTTGATATTCGTGCGTGAGGGGCGCAATAAACAAAAAGGCCGGATTTTTTAAATCCGGCTTTTTTTTTAGGTCCACCCAAGATGGATGAACAGTATTTGTAAATTCCGCCTAATACGATATAGGTAATATACAGGCGGATATAGATAGTTGTTTCCGGTTAGCAGATTGACAAAAATCGCCTTAGTCGACGGTGACTACAGCTCTCCGGTTTATCGACCAGGCTTCTTCATTGTGGGATGGATCTAATGGCCTTTCTTCGCCATAGCTTTGAATTTCGAATTTGTCCTGATCAATTCCCATGTCTACTAAAAACCGCTTTACAGCTTCGGCCCGTCTTTCGCCCAGGGCCATATTATAAGCCGATGTGCCGCGCTCATCACAGTGACCTTCAATTGCCAGTTGAAGAATCTGCTGGTTGGTTTCGATCCATTCGGCTTTTTGGCGTAAAATCACCATGGCTTCCGGCAGCAGGACATCGCTGTTGAATTCAAAGTGAATATTTTCGTTTAAGAAACGATCTTTTTCAGCGTTTAATTGGTCTTGTTCAAGCAGCTCATCTTCAATATCAAGGGGTTCGATTTGCTCCTGGTCTAATTGTGCTTCCACTTCCTCGGTTTCCAGCTCTTCAAAATCCGTATGGGCGTCCATGTTTTTTTTTGCACATGCTACTGTAATCATCGTAAAGATCATTAACGCAATTAACAATACATTGTTTTTTTTCATTTTCTATTCTCCTCCAGCTGATGATTTAATTTGCCATCCCAATGATTGATATTTTGCTGCAAGCATCAGTTGCAGCGAACAACACATCAAATAATGCAAAATGTGTACCAAATTTAATGATGGTTAAATTACAGGCAGTTATTCAGTTGAGTCTTAAATGTAATACCAACTTTGGTTATTTGATAGGTAAATAAGTTACAAATATTGCACAAAAATTATGCAGGTTTTTTCATAGATACAAGCATGCCGGGCATTTGAAGCTCAAGCGTTACAGCAGCCATGTTTACGGTTGGCTATTGGTTCAATTAAGGCCGTTGAGGATTTTTAAATTATGGTAAGGTATTGGATTTATTCTTTATACTGAAGAAGGCCCTTGCTTCGCGTAGCGAAGGCGGGAGATGAATCGGTATTTTCCAATAAATTGACAATGATAATATTTTTTTGTACTTGATATGTATGCAAATCACCCTTCGAAAATCTTTCAAATATCGAATCTATCCAGCAAAATCTCAAATTTCGGCGTTGGAAAACCAGTTTTCCATGCGCCGGTATTTGTACAACTGGAACCTTCAAGAAAGAATCGAAACCTACGAGAAAGAAAGGCTTTCGGTCACATATAATCAACAACAAAACAAGCTGCCCGAACTTAAAAAACAGCTCCCCTGGTTCAAATCCGTCTACTCTAAATTTATATGCTATCAGGTGTTGCAAGATGTTTTGAAACGCCTGGGCAAAGGGTTTCAATCGTTTTTTCAAAGAACAAAACAAGGCGGGGTTCCCGGCTTTGCCAAGTTCAAGAAAAAAGGCCAATGGAAAAGCATTACATACCCTCAGTACAAAAAACATCCTTTCGATATAATCACCGTACCAAAGGCTGGCGATATTAAAATGCGCTGTCACCGCGCTATCGGCGAATCGGCAATGGTCAAAACCCTGTCGATTACTAAAGACGCAGACAATTGGTTTGCCTGCTTTTCGGTTGAGCACACGCTTGACATCAAGCCTAAACAGGACTTGTCTTCGGCTATTGGAATCGATCTTGGACTGATCGATTTTGTTTATGATTCGGATGTGGACTCGATGCCGGCGCCAAGGTATTTTAGGAAAAGGGAAAAACAGCTTAAACGGCTTCACGGCAAACATGTTTTTGGTGTTCCTGCCCAGTATACGACACATAAATGTTCTGCTTGTGACAAGATTGTGAAAAAATCGCTTCCAGTTAGAACTCAGCGCTGCCCTTTTCGCACCTTTGCTGCAAACCGGGATTACAACGCAGTGATCAATATTTTGCGTATCGGGCATCGATATGATAGCGGCTAAAGGCCGCTTAGAAGCCCCCTTTTTCGTGTAACGAAGGTGGGGGAGCTGTCACTTACCGATTTTAGAATAAGGCACCTCTTACTTTGGAGGCCGTATGACTACAGTAACAAAAATAGATCAAAAATTCGGTGAAATAGCCATTGATTTACAGTTGGTCAGTCAGGAAAAAATCGATCGGGCCCTGATTGTTCAACGCTGTATCCTCAAACAAACACGGGTCCATATGCCTATTGGAAAAGTTTTATGCGAAATGGGGCTTTTAACTCAGGAACAAGTTAACCTGGTGATAGAAACACAACGATCCCTGGGGGAAGAATCTGGCGGCAATGATGATATCGGCGATGATATGATGGAGGAAATTCATGTCGCCGGTTTCGATTTGGTAATATCTTCCGATAAACTAAGCGCTTCCTTAGTTCCCACGGGTGAGGACGTTTCAGGCGTTACAGTTCAAACGGTCAAGATGTTGCTGGCCAAGCGCAAGGTTACTTACGGGGTTATTAGTGACCGGGCCATTGAAAATTATCTGGCAAAAAAACCGCTTGCCCCAGCACCCTTTAAAATAGCTGTCGGGCAGGCGGCCAAGCCCGGCCGGCCGCCGGAAATTAAATATCACTTCGATACAAATCCCACACGGATCGGTACGGCAAATGAAGACGGTACCATGGATTGGAAAAACCGTGGTGATATTCCCCAGGTAAAAGAAGGCGACTTGTTGGCTGAAAAGCTTGGTGGTGATCCTGGAAAACCCGGTGTCAACGTTTTGGGGCAGACAATTAATCCCCCGCGTATTCGCGAGCCGCAGTTAAAATCGTCCAAGGGCGCTCAACGTTCAGAAGATGGGCTTAAAATATTCGCCAAAGCCAAAGGTTCTCCTGATTTGGGCCCGGACAAGCGAATTTCGGTTTTAGCGCTTTTGTCCATTCCTACAGATATTGGAGTTGAGACAGGCCACATTAGTTTTGATGGCGTTATTGAAGTCGATGGCGGCGTTTGTTCAGGTTACAAGGTCAAGGGCGAGGCGCTCAGGACAAAAGAAATTCAGAATGCAACCGTTGAGTTGAGCGGTGATTTGACCAGTTTTGGCGGTATTTATAGATCAACGTTGAATGTGGAAGGTACGATCAAAGCCAGCCACCTTCATAATTCTGAAGTAAAGGTGCAGGGCGATCTTGAAATTGTAAAAGAAATTATCGGCAGCAAAGTTGAAGTCAACGGCCGCTGTTTGATGAAAGAGGGCAAAATTATCGACAGCACGGTTTTCGCCAAAAAGGGGATTGAGGTGGGCGATGTCGGCACTGAAGCGGCCACTCCCAGCAACCTTATCGTAGGCGTTGATCAAAAATATGAAAGGCAAATGAAACAGAATAAAGAAAGTGTTGCCGCACTTGGGCGCCAGGCCGATGAACTGGAGGAGGCTGAAAAAAAATTGAAGCAAGAATTGGAACAAATCGGCGAAGATCTTGGCGAATCTGCCCAGGAGCAGGATAAATATATGGTTCAGCGCCGTCAGCTCGAAGAAAAAATGAATCTTTCCAAAAATCAGAAAGATAAAAAAATGATCGCCCAGTTGAACCAGATTCTTGAAGATATAAAGAAACAATCGGCCCTGGTTGACAAAAAGGTAAATGATCTCATGGAGATGGAGGATAAAAAGGAGGGCCTTCTGGCCGAATACGAATCCAAGCGTATGTCAAATTTGAATGAGATCGAAAAAATAAAGGAGGAGGAGCAAATTCTTAAAGAAACATTTCAGGTTGATCCCGGTGTGCCTGTAGTAAAGGTTTTTGGGACCATTTTTTCCAGAACCACGGTTTCCGGATACCATAAAAAGATAACAATAAAGGATGAGGCGCGTTGTGTGAAAATTTTTGAAGGCAAAGTTGAAGGCGCCACAAATAAATGGGAAATCAAGACTTCGAATATATGATAAAGGTTTTGAAAACATATTTTCTTAAAAAAAATAATCAAAACAGACCTATTTTGTAAAATATAGGTTGTACCTTCCGTAAAAGCTGTTTATAGCAAACAGTGCTTTATTATGAGTATAGTTCAAAGCTCCGGCATTAGGGCTCCGGAAAAATTGTTTTATCCTAACCGGCTTGTCTACGGACTCGTCTTCTGCGTTGCGCAAAGCCGCGAATATTTCTTTCGCAATATGCACGGCTTCCCGCGCCTTGAATACGAGCCCGAATCCTACGCCAATTGGACAAAACATTTTTTACGCGACCCTTAGAGCCTGTTTGGCAATTATTAAATCGGCTGCAAAAGCGCGAGAACGGTCCAAAGTGACGCAAATTCTCGACAAATAGACCGGCTATTGATCTCAAATTTGAGACATTTTGGCCTCGCCTTCGCACTTTTTCGCTAAATTTTCTATTTCCCAAACAAGCTCTTAGGAATAAAAAAAATAATCTGATAAGGCGATTGGCGGAAAAGAATATACCAGATTGAGCTTCGATTTTTTTTCGTATTCAAGGTATGCCAAAGTTTTGCTGATCAGTTTGCATACTTAACGTATTCGCACCTTTGGCATAACTTAAGAAGACGGGAAAAAAGACATACAAGATGGTATATTCTTTAACACAAATCGCCTAACCTCTAATGTTGCATAAACCGTATGGCGGAATAAGATACAGTTTTTACATAACTTATACCAATTCTTATATCTTGCGGTTCTATCCTATAGAAAATTATCAGGATTGTATCGATTTGGCCACATTGCTTATCTTTCGATTTTGCAACCATAGGGTAACTTGTTCCTGAAATGAAGGAGGTTTTTATGAAAGACGTTGTCATTGTTTCTGCTTGCCGCTCGGCCATTGGCGCTTTTGGCGGAACTTTGCGCGATATGCATGCCGCTCATATCGCCGCAACTGTTATGCGTGATGCCGTAAAACGCGCTGGAATAGAAGCGCATTTGATAGACGATATCCGGTTTGGTTGCTGTATGGAGCCATCTGATTCATTGAATGTTTCCCGTGTAGCGGCATTGCTGGCCGGTATCCCTGAAACGGTGAACGCCGTTACGATTAACAGGGTTTGTATCTCGGGTATGGAAGCAGTATTGTCCGGCATGGCTATGATTCGCGCACAGATGGCCGATATCGTTTTGGCCGGTGGTGTCGAGCACATGTCCGCAGTCGCCTATGAGGTGCCCAAAGCCCGATGGGGGTGCAGGCTCCAGGACCAGGTGTTCGTAGATGCCCTGACCCGCGCCTTGCATTGCGGTTCGCATCTTATTCCTCATCCGGAGACAGGGCCTGTCGATCTGGAGCAGGCGCCTTTGCGCGTTTTTAAAGGCAAGCCTTATATTATGGGGCATACAGCCGAATTTGTCGCCCAATACAAGAAAATAAGCCGTGAAGAGATGGATGAAGTCGCTCTGAGAAGTCACAACAATGCTGAACATGCTACCCTGAACGGGAGCTTTAAAGAAGAGATCGTTCCTTTGTCCGTTGTAAATAAAAAGAAAACAAAGGTTTTCGAGAAAGATGAACATTTCCGGCCCGCACTGACGATGGCGGATCTTACGGCCTTGAAACCGGCATTTGTTCCCGATGGCGGCAAGGTTACAGTTGGTAACAGCAGCGGTATCAATGACGGAGCTGCGGCAATGATGCTGATGACGGCACAAAAGGCTGATCAGCTCGGCCTTGCTCCTATAGCCCGGATTAAGGCGGTTGGAAAAGGGGCTTGTCATCCGGCTGTGATGGGGCTTTCACCCGTGCCTGCAGTCAACGATTTGATGAAGAACAGTGGTTTGACGATAAGTGATTTTGAACTCGTTGAGCTTAACGAAGCTTTTGCGGCCCAGTACATTGGTTGTGAGCGTGATTTGGGTCTTAACAGAGAAATAACCAATATCAACGGCTCGGGCATAGGATTGGGACATCCGGTCGGGGCAACGGGCGCACGCATTATGGTAACCTTGATTCACTCATTGCAACGGCAAGGCAAGCAATTGGGCTTGGCCACCTTGTGCGGTGGAGGTGGAGTCAGCATGGCCTGTGCATTGGAGCTGATATAGATGGCCAGACATATCAAGTTGAAGCTAATTTTTCAGGATCGTTTGGGAATCGTTGCGGACATCGCGGCGGTTCTCGCTCAAAAGGGTCTCAATATCATCTCCATGGAGGTCCAGAAACAAAAGGACCTGGCTTATACCTTTGTCGAATCGATGAAAGAAAGCGACGTTTTGGATGTCCAGGACTTGCTGGCCGGGCTGCGTCAGATTCCCAATTGTGTCGAGATTTCTACGATACATACCCTGCCGCAAGAAAAGCGCGAGGAAGGTTATAAAGTCGTTCTGGACAGTGTCAGTGACGGCATTTTGTCAATTGATGAAAACGGGTTGATCACTACAATTAATTGTGTGGCCCGGAAAATACTCGGTTGCGGCAATGCCGGCATCATTGGCCATACCTTGGATTCTCTTGGATTGGCCGATACTAGCTTAAGCGAATCGCTGGTCCGGGACGGCCCCCACAGTGAAAAACGAAATACGTTTACCGGCAAAGGCCGGTTTCAGTATTTTTCAACCTGTAAACCCATAAAAGATACATCGGACCGGATTGTGGGCGCAGTGGAAATCATGAAAGATCTGAAGGAAATTGAGGCGCTTGCCCATGCGGTTTCGCAACCGGGGCAAGTTACCTTCAGCGATATCGTAGGGGTCAGCACGCCTATAAAGGATGTGATTTCCCTGGCCCAAAAAATTTCTAAAACTGGCGCCATCGTTTCATTGCGTGGAGAAAGCGGTACCGGCAAGGAACTGTTTGCGCGGGCCATCCACTTTGAGAGCCAACGAAAAGGTCCTTTTGTTCCCATCAATTGTGCAGCGTTGCCGGAATCCTTATTGGAAAGTGAACTTTTTGGCTATGAGGGCGGGGCATTTACGGGAGCCCGTGCAAAAGGCAAGTTCGGGCTTTTCGAAATTGCCAGAGACGGTACGGTGTTTCTTGATGAAATTGCAGAAATGTCCCTGAAAGTACAAGCCAAAATGTTGCGGCTGATCCAGGAAAAGCAGATCAGAAGGATCGGCGGGAGCGTTGAAATCCCCATCAACGCACGCATTATTACGGCAACCAACCGCAATCTGGAACAACGGGTGGAAACAAAAAAATTTCGTGAAGACTTTTATTATCGTATCAATGTGCTGCCTATTCACTTGCCTCCCCTGAGACGGCACACCGAAGATATTCCGGAATTGGTAGAGCATTTCTTATTTCAATTGACAACGCGGTTAGGTAAAAATGCACGGACATTGGACCGGCCTGCTCATGAAAAACTTCTTTCCCATGACTGGCCGGGAAATGTGCGTGAATTGAAAAACGTGATTGAACGGGCCGCGATTTTATCCGCGGGAGATGTTATCGGAAAGGATTGCATATTGTTCAGCTTTGAGTTGGGCAAAAATATTGTGTCTCTTCGGCAGAACAAAAAATTTTATAACGGCCGCCAGCCCCTGCGCGAGCTGATGGACCGTTATGAAAAGGATCTTCTGGCTGAAGCCTTAAGCCAATCGCAAAGTATTCGCCGAACGGCATCTTTGCTCAATATTTCTCATACCACTTTGCTAAACAAGATAAAAAAATACAAAATAAAATTGGCAAATAAATGAACCATTTGGCAATAAATCTTGCCACATGGTTTTATTTTATAATTTAAGCGTGTTAATAGGTATATCGGTTTTCGTGGAATTTTTTTTTTCCGAATTGGCATGCTGAATATAGTTAAAAAGCCGGAAAAAAAAATTGCAGCCTTTATATTGTCTCTAACATTTCGTAATCATAGAAAAAATAATTTTGTAAAAAAATTTGTTATATGAACGAAACCATGGCAGGCATTTTGCTAATACCTATTGCCAAATCAAGATATTGATTCGGTCAACTATTCCGGCCAAAGGGCGAAGCTTGTAAGAGCAAAGCTTTTTACGTTGACTAAGGCACAAGTACTACGGGTCAACCGTGGAGGGGCTGCGTTACAGTGCAAACAGACACTCCGGGCTGCTTACCGGCTAAAAGTTTCTGCCGGACTTTTTTTAGGCTTTGGGCAACCCTCTCAGGCTGGCGCTGTCAACACGAAAAGGGAGAGCTGTTTGCTCTCCGGTATAAATGCCGGAGTCTTTACACCGGATTTTAGATGATTCAAACTGCCTGTTAAGGCGATTGGCGGAAAAAAAGACAAACAAGAAGGTTGTTTTTTTACAAAAATCGCCTAAAAGATTAATCAATAGGCGCTATCTAACCACATATTAGCTGTTTTTCATTTTAAGGAGGCAAGATGATTGTTGGAATTCTAAAGGAAATTAAACCTGAAGAAAAGAGGATATCGATGACCCCTGCCGGTGTTGAAGTGATGTGCCAAAATGGACATCGTGTGCTGGTAGAGAACGATGGTGGTATCGGCAGCGGTTTTACAAATCAGGATTATGTCGATGCCGGTGCGCAAATAATTGATACACCTGCCCAGATTTTTCAAAAGGCTGAAATGGTAATGCATGTAAAAGAACCTCAGCCTTCAGAATATGCCCTTATCAGGGAAGATCAGATCGTTTTTACCTATTTGCATCTTGCTGCAGAGGAAAAATTAACCAAAGCCCTTATGGAGCAAAAGTCTATCAACATTGCTTACGAAACCATTCAAAAAGATGACAGATCACTTCCTTTGCTGACCCCTATGAGTGAAGTTGCCGGGCGTATGTCTATCCAGCAGGCTGCAAAATACCTGGAAATGCACAATGGCGGACGTGGCGTATTACTGGGCGGTGTTCCGGGTACTGAACCTGCCACGGTTGTTGTTATCGGCGGCGGTGTTGTAGGAACCCACGCGGCTAAAATGGCTTGCGGATTAGGCGCTAAAGTTTATCTGCTGGACAATAGTTTGCCACGTTTGCGCTACCTTTCCGATGTGATGCCGGCGAATTGTTTTGTGCTGATGTCCAGCCCCGCACAGATTCGCGAACTGGCCAAGGTTGCCGATGTCGTTGTCGGGGCTGTATTGATTCCAGGCGCTAAAGCACCCCATCTGATTACAAGGGATATGCTTAAAACCATGAAACCCGGTTCTATTTTGGTTGACGTTTCCATTGATCAGGGTGGTTGTTTTGAAACTTCACGTCCCACCACTCATGGCGATCCTATCTATGTCGTGGATGACGTTGTTCACTACACTGTTGCCAATATGCCCGGTGCGGTCGCCAAAACCTCGACCATGGCCTTGACCAACGCTACACTGCCCTATGCTGTGGAAATAGCCAATAAAGGATGGCTCAAAGCCTGCCAGCAAAATAAGGAAATCAGGCAGGGAGCAAATGTTGTTAAAGGCGAGGTTACTTATAAAGCAGTATCCGATGCTTTTGGATTAGATTATAAATCCATAGATTCATTCATGTAAAAAAATACGCGCACGCGATAACGAGTTGCCTTCTTTGGATAGGCAAACGGTGTTAATAGTTTAATTGCCGGTAATTTATTGCCGGGATAAATCAAAAAATGTTCACCCTTGCGTTTGAATACTTGCCTTAATCAAGGCCGGGCTTAGAACCGTCCGAAGTGTGGAGATGGCGTAATTGGCGCCTTCAGTGAAGCACGAAACCGCCTCCATGTTAAACATGGTGGCCGGTAGTTCATAAAGCTCGGAAGGCCTGACCTGCTCCTTCTAGGGACATTGGCGGAAACAATATAGTATCTTAACAGATAGCATATTGGGCTTCGATTTTTTTTCGTATTCAAGGCGCGCCAAAGTT
>JAAERL010000843.1 GCA_024230435.1 Desulfobacteraceae bacterium | reverse complement strand
GATGCAGATATAAGTATGTAGATATCCATGACGAGTTTTTTCTTCCGATATTCGGAAGCCTTTTTGAAATCTTCCTATTTTCGGAAGATTTTGGAAAAACGTTATATACACCCCAAAACTCGCCCAAAATAGGATCTATGAGGTCTTTTGAGCTGTATACTACCATTTTTTGTCATACTGCATCCACGGAGGGGGACAACACGGCCCCAAAACGGCGTTTTGGTTTTGGCGCGCCGACTTTCAGCCTCCACCACAACATCTTCAAAACCACCATGTTCGGCGTGTAGTTTCCCCATGCTACACCTTTCCTCACAAGCCGAGTAAGGGCTCTATGGACAGCCCATAATCTATATATTCGACGGGTGCTGGCGCTATTTCATTCGATATTAGTCGTCGTGGTCGTAATGCCGCTTCAAGTACGGACATCTTGCGTATTTCGTAAAATCACCGATCTTTGATGTAGCAACGTATCATGGTCCTAACGTTCCCATAGACCGTTTGACGGCTCATTGGATAGTTCAAAGACTATATAATTGAGGATCACTGCCGCATTTTGGGTATTCATCGACCTCATAGTCGGAATGCCGGTGCTGTGTGGACATGAAATTATTGATCTG
>JAAERL010000842.1 GCA_024230435.1 Desulfobacteraceae bacterium | reverse complement strand
GGTCTATTTTGATGGTGCTGAAGTTATCTAGCTAGCACTATCCTATCAGCGGTGCTATCGTAATTCATTTTCTTTATATATGTGTTAAAGCTGCACTCGTGACTACAGAAATTGGACTCGTGACTACAGAAAATCTGTAGTCACGAGTCAAAAAAATAAAAAAATCTTAAAAAATGTCTAACTATATCTTCGAAAATGGTCGCTTCCAGGCCGCTATCCTCCTTCCTCCAGCGCCACCGCCCCAACTATCAGGACAACGACAAGGGCAACAACAGCGCTGCTTACGACGGGACCGTTGGCCAGGTTGCATGAAAAGCAAACACTCAACAGTAAATTTATGAGTACTCCGTATTTTTGCAAAATTCACTCTTGAAAATACATTCACATAATGGCAAATGATCTTTCATATCTACCAAAGTGGTTTTGTCTGTCCTCGAAGTACAATCATTTGATGACCAAACCAATCGAACCTTTTGTCGACGCTGGACCAGTTGGTCGACCCAGCACTGACTTGCGACAAACGTGAAATGATCTTGATATAATTTTTTATTTTGGCCGCCATATTGACAAATAATATTGAAATGGATTTTACGAATGAGAGACGACGGCGTTGCTCCGACGATGCCATTGGGTTGAGTTTGTGCAGAGGGGGCGGCGGCTTATTTTGGTCCCTGTCAAACTATTAACGAGTGTAATGGGCAGCATCGGTTCCCGGGGATTCCTCTGTCGGGAACATGAGGTAGCAGAGCTGTGAAATTTGGCATG
>JAAERL010000841.1 GCA_024230435.1 Desulfobacteraceae bacterium | reverse complement strand
GAAAAATCTAAATTGAACAAAGGCAAACAAAACAAGTAATACCATGCTATGCACCAACCATCGTGCTTACTTGAATATACCTAAAAAAACTAAAGTCCATGCCAAAAACATGCATAGCCAAATATGACTACCTTCGTGGGCATCTTAGTAGTATGCAGTTTGGGTAATTCTTTCTTGAGGTAAGGGTGTTGTAGATCCACACTATACACTACAGCTATGTGCCTCCAATTGCCAGTGAAAAATTGAGAGCTCAAAAGCAGCCTTAAAAAAGCCATAAATATTCATGCATATCATATTTCATGAAAAACAATAAATGTTAGTATTCCATATAGTTGAGATAGTAAAATTAGAGAAGCACATTTAAGCTATGTGTGTTACTTTATATGACACTGCAGTGATTGACACCAATACTTTTGTAAGTAAATGCTGATATGAAAAGTTGATCCATCCAACTCTATAGTGAACTATTACAAAAATTTCTCTCTGAATATTTTATATATTTCGAGTGCGGCTATCATCTAGTCAGCACTCCCACACTGTTCAAATGATGAGTTGATTTTGCATCGAACCGTCTTAAAATGAAACTATGTAAGTGACCCCTCCCCCCTCCCCAATAGGTTATCATTTTCATCAATGTCCATTATTTATATTTCAATCTTTCATACGGGAGGGACAAGGTGTACGGATCATAGTGGCCTACACACATACACTTGCGGCCTCAAAATAAAAATTCATCACCAGATGGGTTCTCAGCTCAATCGAGTAACAAAAGAATCTTTGCCACAAAAATAAAATTCCTTCAGTTAGAGTTAATTTTTCAATCCCCATGATAAACTCATTGTGAAGCATTAGCTTTTTGTAGCTAAAGAGGAGGAGATCCCACTAGATAACCAGACCACAAGGCCCTTGTCACAAGAAATGACAACATCAAAAATTCATAGTACCAGAGCTACACAGATCTAACTAGAAATTGAAATTGGCATGTTGGCATG
>JAAERL010000840.1 GCA_024230435.1 Desulfobacteraceae bacterium | reverse complement strand
GACTACTAGCCAACCTTTTGCCTGTTTCAGTACCTTTTTGCATTATTTCCTCGCACTGAAGACTGCTGGTGTACAAGCGGTGCTCCCAGTGAGCGTTTTCATGAAAAGAATTGGTGGATGATGCGAGACCTAGGACTTCGATCCAAAATGAATTTGGGAAAATTCAAACTCGACAATCAATTTGAGAGCGGACTCGTCGCAAAATCGAACGGCTTGACTTGTCGGGAGGCTTCCGAGGAGGTCTCCGCAAGCCGATGAGTGCAACAAAACCCGTCCAATCTGAAAATGATGCGACTATAATCTTGGCCGAATTGGAGAGCTTCAATTAGATTCCGAAATGGATGATCAAAAAGATCGTCACGACGAATTCAAAAACCGTCGCGATCGCTCCTGCGATTCCAAACGCCAAAAAGAGGTCCAACATCTTGGATTCCATGGATGATGCGACTATTCCACGGGCTGCAGCGCCATTGTGGCCTTCTATTAGCTCAGTCTGTAGAAACAGGACTGATAAAATGAGAGAATGGAGCTTTTAGCTGCAGGCGTTTTGACAGAAAAGTGAGATCTTT
>JAAERL010000839.1 GCA_024230435.1 Desulfobacteraceae bacterium | reverse complement strand
GTATTCCAGGGTGACTATATATTATAGTGTAACGTAGCTCTCAAAGAGCTTAGGGTCCCGGAAAAAATGTTTTATCCCAACTGACTTGTCTATCAACTCGTCTTCTGCGTTGCGGGAAGCTGCGAATATCTCGATATGCACGGCTTCCCGCGCCTTGAATACGAGCCCATATCCTGCGCCAATTGGACAAAACAATTTCTCCGCGACCCTTAGGCGATTGGCGGGTTAATATTTAAAATTGGCTTAATTGTGTGTACGGTTTTTATTGAAAATCAATAATATATATTATACTCACTGCGCAAATATTCTGCTGTCTTATGATTATTGCTCTCCTTCGCAATGACAATTGCCGACATTACATATTCTGCCTTTTCATCCCACGTATAAAATGAAGTATTCACATTGTCTATCAATGCCTTAATCATTTTGACACTCCCTTTTTTCGCTGCAATATCGAGAGCCGTTTTTCCTTCATCGTTTTTAAACGCTATATTGATGTTCCCGTTATTGTTATTAAAATTATAGATATAGTCAACGTCATCCTTCTCTATCGCTTCGAAAACAGTTGCATAAGTTTTTTGGTTTTTTTTCCCAAATTTTAGCTTGGAAAGCAAGCCGGAACAACACGACGTTTGTTCATCGTCCGAATTATTTCCTAACCCTTTTGCGTTTTTATTATCGAGGCTTGATGAGGAATACATACTATACATGCTACTACTATATAAATTGGTATTAGATTTGTAACCTTTAGCCCTTGGTATATGAGAACCATTGGACATGGTTAACTTCATTGTTTCTGCATTGTTTACATTTGATTTCCTGCCATTCCAGCCATTTTGCAAATTATGGTAACTATCCGTATTGTAAGAAATTTTAGTGCAATTTGCACTTGAAAAAGGTTGCATTAAATTATTCTCCTTTTTACTTTAGCTTTAATTATTATCTATTCAATGCTCGAAGCTATCGAACAAACACAGTTCATACAATACACTGAAATGCAAAATATATACCATTCAAAGTAAAAATTTGTTTGCGTAGCAATTAGTACTACAGCAGTTGCGTAATCAGAAAAAATCCTGCAAGTGAAAAATTCATAAAAATTTATGAATGCCAATTTTTCTGCCAATAAAATTGGCATTGAAAATAAAATCTGTCAACTTTAGTGGCGTTTGGTTTAAAATATAAAAATTCACGTAACTATTCAGCTCAAAAAAAGTTAAAATGATAGCATTCTTTGACAGGATTTTTCTCAGAAATTCAAAATTTTTGTTGACAATATGAAGGCTAAATGAGTAACTTGTCACTACTGGTGACAAACTGCGAATTCAGGATTAAAAATGAAAAAGGCATTCAGTCAAATTGATCGCAAGGAACAAACAAAAGGAAAACTTATTAAAGCTGTTGGAAAAGTTTTAGGAAAAGTGGGATTCAAAGGCCTTGGCGTAAATAAGATCGCAAAAGAGGCTGGCGTAGACAAGGTTCTTCTTTACCGGTATTTCGGAGGGCTTCCAGGCTTAATCGGGGAATATAGCAGAACGAAGGACTTTTGGCCGACTGCTGAAGAATTAATAGGTCCGAACCGCGATCGCATTAGAAAAATGCCTCCGGATAAGCAGGTAGCTGAATTTTTTAAAGCGTTTATTGCCGCATTAAGAAAAAGACCGGTTACTCAAGATATTCTTGCATGGGAACTTCTTGAGCGAAATGAATTCACAAAGCAACTTGAAGATATTCGCATTAAAACAATTCTTGAATATTTTGAATATCTTGATGATATTCCCGATGATGAAAACTTATTAGCTATTGTTGTATTAATGGGAGGAGCCGTTTTTCATCTTTTAGTAAAATCAAGGATTAATAGTTTTGTTGGAGGGATTGATCTTGAGTCTGAGCAGGGATGGGACAAAATCAGCAAAGGTATTGATCTGCTTTTAACAGGAATTTTCAAAAGGTAAATTTTTTTAATCGTCATGTCACCTGTGGTGACTTTTATAGTAGCCATTTTCCCGGAATCGAGGTAACAATATGTCAAAATGTAAGCAAAAAAATTTTATGAACGAACTCTATTCTAAAAAAGTCAAATATGCTGTTGATCTTATGATGAAGGGGTATATGTGCTCGGAGTCTATTGTCATGGCATTTGCAAATGAGTTTGGACTCGAACCGGAAATTGCAGCAAGAATTTCCGGTGGATTTGCAGGTGGTATGGCACAAGGAAAAACATGCGGGGCAGTAACCGGAGCAATTATGGTTATAGGACTAAAATATGGAGCCGGACTTATTAGAGATCAATATTCAAAAGATATGTGTTTCCAAATTACCCAGGAATTTTCATACCGTTTCGTAGCTCGTAGAAAATCTATAGAGTGCGGTGAAATCCTTTTGATGAATAACATAAACCCAAATGATCCTGAAGAAATTGAAAATCTAAGAGAACGAAGACTTTGTGACAAAATTGTAATGGATTCAGCAGAAATACTTGAAGACCTTTTTAGAGAAGAAGAGCCACAATAGCGTCTAAATTGATAAATGATATGATCATTGACAATACTTATCATGGATGTTCCCAAATTGCTGTTGTCTGTTTTTTGTTCAGGCGAAGATATGCGCTATAGGCGCTTGGGATTTTGAGCCCTGCGCATTATTTATTGCCCGGCCCGGATATGCTAGCCTGTGCAAACAAGAATATATCAGAGACAACCCTTTTTTCGTTTACCCCTTTAAAATAGATCTTTTTGTAATCATCGCTTGTAAGATTTTTATCAACCTTAAAACCACGTTTATTCATAAAATCAAAAATCTGATCTGGTTCGATGCCAAAATGAATTTCTTCACCGATATATTTCAATTCCTCACGAAGTAAAATGTCCTCCACTTTGCAGGCTGTTCCATTTGCAACGGATGACGGAAAATAATCGAAAACGAGTGTATTGACAGGCACTGAAGTGTGAACAATGGCGCAAAGGGTCTTGTCAACGGCTGAACCAGTCATGTAATACGTCACTCCTTCCCATATAAACAAGGCGCTCATATGCCGTTTATATCCGTTTGCAAGCAGTTTTTCATCCAGCGCATCTTTGTTGAAATCGAATGGAATGTATCTTACATGTGAGAGATCCTTTTTTACATATTTTGCGATCCGTTCTAATTTCACCTTTTGCGTTGCCGGATGATCCAGTTCGAAAATCGTCACATTATCTTTCAAGGCTTCAAATCGCAAAGCCCGTGTATCGTATCCAGCGCCAAGAACGACCAACTGGCGGATACCCGAATCCATCGCTTCTGTCAGGCAATCATCAATGAATCGAGTCCGGGCGATAATTGAATTACACAAACCGGGAAAAAGCATTTTCCAGCTTGATACGGTCAGATATATACTATTTTCTCTGTTTTTTGCGAATAAAAACAGATCGGGCAAAAAATAGACCGCATAGGGATCATAAAAAATGCGTTCGCATTCCGGCATCATGGATTCATAGGCTCTTACAACAACATTGTTTCCAGCCGTGATACTGGGCTGATTTTGCCTCATACCAGCCTCTCTGTGTACGATTACCCGCCAGTGGCTATAAGGCAATCACCTTTGCTCATAAACCGTTTTCTTTCCGAATATCAGCCTCGATAAGTTTCAATGCCCTTGATGCAAAATCAACAGATCGTCCAAATAAAAGGCCCAAAACAATCAGTACACCGGCCAGCGCCAAAGCAAGTACTTTGATACATGCCACAAAGAATAAAACGAGCCCGGCCCCTATCAACCATGCTGTACTTTTTTTTCGCCTATTATCAATTGTTTTTTCAAATAGTTGCGCTTTTACCATCTTTTCGCTTTCATCATAGGAGTTGAAGACGCCACATTTTTATTAAGCGAATACGTTTTTGCCGGCTCGAATCATCGCCTGGTTTTGCCCATCGGCAAAATGGCTGAACTTCCAAGATCAAAATACGTTCAGCTCGAAATTTTATTTTAAATATCAGCTACATCCCTTAGATAAAATGTAGGCCTGCTTCCGCGATATTCGCGTGAAATATAAAAAGCAATAATTGCAGTTCACAGGGCTTTAATAAGGTAAAAGTCATATAGTGAACTTGCAGTCAAAAAACGGTATAATTCTAATTTCATGATGCTTCAGCTTAAAAATCTTGTCAACAATTCATCATATGCGATCTGAGCATAAACTCAAAATCGATAGGTATGAAACAAAAAAATTTCAACACTTAGTTTTTATTTACCCTCAAATCAAAACGGTGTATTACTTCATGGAACCAAATTTATCCACCTGTCAAATCATCGAAGAGTTATATACAGCCAGTATTGATATTCAGCGTTAATCACTCATTTTTTAATGGCGAAATATCCGATTATGGGCAAACATTAACAAATAGACAAAAGCGCTGATTGATTTTTAATGAATCACTTGAATTTTGATGTCACAAGGTTAAAAAAAGGATCAAGATCGTATTCGGCAACTTTTTTTTAAATAATTGTTCACTTCCGCAGTTTTAGATTTCCGGAGGATGAACATTTATCAGGGCTTTTGGAAAAACATGTTTTCCATCCAGAGGCCTATGGAGGGCTTTATCATGTCCGGTGTCCGAAACTTTCGCAATAAGGCCATTTTTATATTTAGCACTGCATTTTTATTATACTTAAACTCAAGCTCTTTGCCCTGCATTGTATCATCGGCCAAAGCGCAAGAGTCAAAAAATAAAAACCCATCACAACATATCATTAGACAAATAGCCGTTAGATCCTCCGTTGAATCCTATAAATTCGAAAGCGTCGGAGAAAAAGCCGCTCAGGAAATTGATGATTTCGCCGAAAAAACGGCTTCCTATGCTGGAAGCAAGATAAATACAAAAGTGATATTCGGTATTTCCTGGCTGAAACTTTTTTTCAGCTTTCTGATTTTGCTATCTTTTGCTATCGTTGAGCGAATCGTGCGGCTGTTTATTAAATACCGCAAAAAGCCGGAAGAGCCCGGTAAGATAGACTGGAGCGCCAGGGATTATTTTCTATCGGCAATGGCCGGTCCGCTGTCTTTGTGTCTCTACGTTTACGGTTTTTACGCGGCAATGACGCCGCTTTTTGTTCACTTCAAGCAAGAAGACGGCTCCAGCACAATTCATTTCATAGTCCAAAAAGGCGTTAGCCTGCTGACCACTGTAGCCATCATCTGGTTCATCGTCAAATTGGTTGGCCTGCTGGATTTTAAGCTTAAAAATTGGGCTCAGACAACGCAAAACACCATCGATAACATGCTGGCTCCTATGCTGACCAAGGTGCTCAGGATTTTTGTCATCATTATTGGAAGCATTATCATCATTCAAAATTTGACAGGCGTTAAAATCGGGCCTCTGCTGGCTTCGTTGGGAGTCGGCGGTATTGCAATCGCATTGGCTGCAAAAGATTCCATCGCCAATTTTTTCGGCACGCTTACGATTATGTTCGACAAGCCATTCCAAATTGGAGACCGTATTATAATTGACAGCTATGACGGCGTGGTCCAGGATATAGGATTTCGGAGTACGCGCATTCGTTTGTTGACTGGACATTTGGTCACCATTCCCAATGAAAAAATCGTTAACCAGGGACTGGAAAATATTGGCAAGCGCCCGCATATACGCTGGTTAAACAATCTTACCCTGACCTATGACACACCGGCTGTTAAATTAGAAAGGGCCCTGGAAGTATTGAAAGAAATCTTAGCTGATCATGAAGGTATGGACCCTGAATTTCCACCACGGGTTTACTTTAACGGATTCAATGACTGGAGCCTGAACATACTGGTAGCAGTGTGGTATCATCCGCCAAATTATTGGGACATGCAGGCATGGCAGCAGCGCACGTGTTTTCAGATTTTGAATCGGTTCAATGAAGAAGGAATCGAATTTGCTTTCCCCAGCCAGACAGTTTACATGGCTAACGATGACGCCCGGCAGCTCAAGCTGGAACTTTTAAAAGGCGGGACGTTTACTTAGACGATTTACAGTTAAATAATATACCATCTTGCATGTCTTTTTTCCCGTCTTGTGTGTTGTGCCAAAGGTGCGAATACGTATAGTATGCAAACTTTGGCATGCCTTGAAGACGAAAAAAATCGAAGCCCAATATGGTATCTGTTAAGATGTTATGTTTTTTTGCGCCAATCGCCTTAGAGCTTGTTTGGGCACGTGACATCATCAAGTTGAAAACGAATTACTTTCTCATCATGTTCCTCTTCTTAAGGGGCTTGGCAGCGCCCATCCGTAAAAGTTTAAATTGCCTGTTTGCGGATAAACACTAATTCGAAACAAGCGCTTTGGATGCCAGTGATGCAACTGTATCCACCTGAACCTCCAACTCATAGTGTTTGCATAGCTCCGTGAGCTGACGATGGCACGACAGGCAAGAGGTTGCAAGGTATTTGACGCCGGTCGCCCGGATCTGATCAGCCTTGGGTTTGCCTGACACCATTCGCAGTTTTTTGCTTGTACTATCTTGCAGAATACCGCCTCCGCCGCCACAACAGATTGCATGCCTGCGGTTGGGTGTCAGTTCAATCACCTGCTTGCAGCAAAGGTCAAGAAGTTTTCTGGGAGCGTCATAAACCCCTGATTTTCGGCCCAAATTGCACGGATCGTGATAGGCGGCAGGTTCTGGGAGTTTATCCGGGTCAAATCGGATGATCGCGTTTTCGGTCATTTCGAGCACGATTTGCGCAATCGCCGCAACCCTGAACGCAGGCTTGCGGCCAATGAGCTCCTCAATAAGGGTTTTTAGAACAAAAAAACCGTGACCGCATTCGGATAGCACCAACGTGTCAATACCAAGAGCTTCAGCGTCTTGCACCACTTGATGAGCCATTTTGCGGGCAACATCGTCGTCCCCGACAAAATATCCCCAATTCGTGACATCAGTATGCTTGCTCGAAAGCGTCCATGGCTGCCCAAAATGATGAAAAAGCTTCGCCATAGCCGTTAAATGCAAAACATTGGCGCCCAGTTCCCTGGGATTAGGCAGATAAAGAAACTTGGCATTTTTTTGATTATAAGCAATGACGGCATTTGGATCACCCATTTCATCGGCAAACTCCTCACTGAGCCATTCAACGGTTTCCACAAATTCTTCTTCGGTTAAACCGTTTACATCGCCGACTTCCAGCCGTGTTTTGACACCCGTTTTAATATCTTCGGGAATGAGACTCCCGGCTTGAGGCAGGCTTCGGGCCTTGCAAACAACACGATCCATCCTGATACCCACCGGGCATTCTTCCGTACACCGGTTACAGAGCATACACTGCCAAAGCATGGAGCTATTGGCCAGCAAATCGTTGGCGCCCAGTTGGGCCAGGCGTACAATCTTTCGTGGCACGGGCCCGCTTTGACCTTCAAACCAGGAGCAACGTGAACTGCAAATACCACAGTTAAGGCATTCGGCGGCATTACCGCCTTGTTCACAGTTTCTCAAAGCGTCTGAAAGCGGTGTATTTTCCAGGATAAATGCTTTGCCCATGATCAAATCCTTTCCATTTATGGTATTTTTTTTCGCAATTTTTCAGGTTCATTGGCCGATACGGGTATAAAATCAAGCTCGGACAAACTTAAAGCGAGCTCATTTTTAATGAACCGGACACGTTTTTGCGCATGCTCACCACTATCACCAGACCGGCAATTGCCATTATGACATCCGGCCACCAGAACACGCTTTGCAGCGCCGAACAGGGGTTTGAGCATGGTTTCAATGCTAACCCGCCCGGCGCATGAAACCGGTTCGATATGCACGGTATCGCCCAACTCAAGGCCAAGCCTTTTAGCTTCTTTAACCGCCAGGGCGCCAGAGCGCTGGCAAGCAAAGACAAACGTATGCGCTTTGTTTTCATTGGAGGTAATGATTTCATCCTGATCTTCATCGCGGCCAATTGCCTTTGCCGGACAACTGGCAACGCACAAGCCGCATCCAAAGCAAGCCTGATCAACAATCAAAGGTTTGTTAGTTTCCTGCAAAATAATCGCTCTATGCGGACAAATTCTGTAACAGGTCAGGCATTGACGGCATGTTTGCCGGCCAATCACCGGTGGTTGCCCATTGCCGGTTTTATTAAGAAACAGGGCATCCAATCCTGCTTTTATGGCGGCGATTTCCTCCTTTAGATCAAATCCATCGATTTCATCGTGGCATGCGCCCGCGAAAAAAAGACCCCGCCTTGGACTGCCAATAAGGCGATGGCGGGTATTGGCTGATTGGAAAAAGCCTTCCTGGTCAACAGATTGCTGCAAAATTGAAGCTAAACGCTGGGTCTCGCCCGCTGGGGCGATCCGCTTGGGGATAACCAGCAGGTCACAGGTAAAACACAGATGTTGCCCTCCGAGAAGTTCATCCGGCGCCGTTATTTCGACCTGCTTGCCCTTGACCGCCAGTTCAATGCCGGATTGTTCATTCACACGGATGAATTTTACACCTTTTTTCCTGGCGGCATCATAATCTTTTTGTCTGCCAAGCCCATGCACCAGCATTTTTTCCATCAGCACATAGACTCTTTTTTGTTCTCCGGCCATCTTCGCGGCGGCTTCCAGTGTTTTTCCCGCGTAATCCTTCCATTCAGGGCCATGCCGGTCCAGCCAGAAGACCACACTGGAGGGGATGCGCTCAGGCTTCATTTCCAAAAAAGCGTCCAGGCTCATTGCATGCCGGTCCAGCCCTTCGGGCGCCTCAAAATTGGCGGCGGCTCCCGTTGCAACCACGATGGCCCCTACCTTTTCAGACCTGATTTGTTTTCCCGTTCGAAAATCCAATTGATAGTTGGCCGCAACACCTTTTACCGCCAAAGCCTGCGCATCCTTAAAATGGTCAATACCGCTATCGGCCAAAGCCGCATCCCGCCCTGAGTCCAGCGCAATTACCGGATACCCGGCTTGTTTGAGCTCCTTGCACACCAAAACAGCATCTGATCCGCCGCCAAAAACCGCCACAGGCATTTTGCCGGCGCTTTTAGATGACGCCGCAATATCATTGGCAAGTCTTGAAGCGGCTATGGCTCCGCTTTGGATAGCTTCCACGATGGAGGTTGGGCCTTTTACGGCGCCGGCCGTATAGACTCCTTGGGGAAGATTTTGCGCTGAACCGCTCAAAAACCCCCATCCATCCGGGGCAATTCCGGCCATTTTAGATATTTCGGCTGTCTTTTCAGATGGTTGCAATCCAACCGAGAGCACAGCCATGTCATAGTGGCTGGCCTGACGGGCATCTTTAGTTTCATCCTCATGGATAATGGTAACCTTGCCCTTAACGCGATCTTGCAAAATTTCGGCCGCAACTCCCTGCTTCAAGGTCACCCTGTCAGATAGCTTTTTGGCAAAAGAACGGAATTGTTTGCCAATGATCTGAAGATCCATATGGTAGATGGTAATGTTTGCATTGGCAAACAGATGCAAAATTTTATTGGCATGCCTGAAAGATATTTTACAGCATACCTGGGAGCAATAATCCTTCTCCAGCTTGCGGTTCCTCGACCCAATGCATTGTATAAAAGCAATATCAACGGACGCGTTTTCACCAAGCATGGTGTGCAGTTTTTCCATTTTAATGAGCTGATTCAATTGTGCCGTAGTAATTATTTTTTCGCTTTCGGCGCAGGCTAAAGATGATAGCAAAGACGGATCAAAAGGTGAAAAACCTGTGGCCAGGACAACAGCGTCTGCTTTAATGGTTAAATTCTTATCCCCGGTCACGCTTGCCTCAAAGCGTCCGTTGTTTTTTGTCAAACTGTTAAGCCTGGTTTTTAAAAAAATGGAAACATGCTCAAGGCCTGTCACTTTGTCTATCAATTCAGCGCCCAGGCATGCGCCGCAATGTTCACAAGCATCGGTTGCCATACAGGCCCAATTCAGAGCGTTTCCTCCCAGGTGGTCCTCCAATTCCACCAAATAAACGCGAAGTCCTTGTTCATGAAGGTTTAGTGCTGCGGAAAGTCCAGCCGCTCCGCCGCCAAGAACCAATACAGTATAAGAGAATTCAGACATGCTCACCTCCGGAAGTATGAATTCATGAAGATAGGCGATAGTATATGAAGCAAGTATGGAATTCAAGGCAGTTACTCGTTGATATGTCACATTTTGATGACTAAGGCGATTGGCGGAAAAGAATATACCAGATTGAGCAGGATTTTTTTTCGTATTCAAGGCGCGCCAAAGATTGATGATCAGTTTGCATACTTAACGTATTCGGGCTTTGGCATAACGCACAAGACGGGAAAAAAGACATACAAGATGGTATATTCTTTAACACAAATCGCCTAAGGCGATAATCAGGTCATGCCGGTGAACTCGAACTTCATTTTTGCCTGGAAGTTTTCGATCCGTTTAAAAATTTCCTTTAGCATGGTTTGCTCAATCCGGGTAAGACGTTTTGGATTGATAAAATTATCAGCAGGGCCTTTCTGGTCGATTAGGGCGGTCACTTGCCGCACCAAACGAAGCTGCATGAGAAAACTATATGCGTTGTCTATTTCTTCATATTCTTTTTGTGAAATTACTTTTCGCAAATAAAGATGATGCAGCCGGTCAAGAGTGTTGGTCGATTCAATGCCATGACGAAGCGCGTAAATGCGCGCAAAATCGACAATAGGCATCATTGCGCTTTTTATATCAAACGTGTTTCTGTGTTCGCCCTTGGATTCAACCACAAAATTGCGGAAAAACCCAAGCGGTGGTTTAAAATGCAATGCATTGACAGTCATAAAACGAAAAAAACCCGTCCAGGTTTCTGTCTTCTTGTGCAAATGGTCCCTAAGTGAATTGATCAACTCCGTGTGCCCATACCCCGCCTTGAAATCAAAAAAAATGCTGGCCTGCAGTAAATCCTCTGGCTCTGCCGCATTGATCCATTTTGTGAAGTAATTTTTCCAGGCGCTAAGGGGCTGGCACCATTTTGGATTTTTTGCCATCACACCGCCTTCGCAATAATTATAACCTGCTTGATTCAACATATCGCAAACCATGGTTCCCATGGATAAAAAATAATCCTTTACGGCTTGGGCATCGGAGGCATCAGGCTCTTCGTATATAATGGCGTTATCCTGGTCTGTTTTCAAGGTTTGTTCACCGCGTCCCTCACTTCCCATAATCATAAACACAAACTTTACCGGCGGTGGCGGCATTTGCAGTACGGTAAATTCCATTACTTTTTTAAAAACCGCATCAGCCAGTGTTGTTATTAACCGATTGATATTACGGGCCTTAGCACCGTTTCCGATAAATACCTTCACCAGTCCTGGAACTCTTTTATGCTGTTCAATAATCTGGCCCAGGTCTCCGGCCCGCATAATCTCACGCAAAATAAAAATAGGCGACCGGCTCTGGGCTGAAAGCATCTCCCGGTTAGTGAGCATACCAACAATGTGGCCATCCGGGCCGGTTACCGGTAGATGTTTTATATTATGATCTATCATTGCCATCATTGCTTCAAAAACCATGGCTCGATCACTAATGGTCCGCAAAGGAACAGACATAATTTCCATCACCGGGCGGTGAATATCGTAACCTTGAGCAGTAACCTTTCGCGCCAGGTCACTATCGGTTATGATTCCGGCTTGATGATCCGTTGAGGCAGGAATAAGAAGATAAGAGCTGTTTTCCCGGCTCATGATTTGAGCGGCGCACTGAATCGTTATATCCTGACCGCCGAATACCGGATTTTGATGATAAAGCTGCTTTACTGTTTGATTAAATAATTGAACGTCCTCTTCCAGGGGCACAGCCGTGCGTGCAATAATAGAAGAATAGGATCTGTTGAGCATGGTTTTTCCGAAGGTATCGGTAAAATATTCGGAAAAAGCTTCATATTTTTCGCAAAGTTCCAAAAATAATGCCTTAGGAAGCAAATAAAAAAAGGCGTCCTCGGAAACTTCCAGGGTTCTGACAGCAATGCCGTTGTTCATCAGGATCGAAATACCGCCATACAGGTCCCCTTCGGACAAAATATCGAACATATTTTTTTTGCCGTCTTGTTCATAATACCGCTCGGCTGATCCTTTCCAAATTAAATGCAGATAGTCGACATGTGTCTGGCCCTGTCTGAATAAAACAGTTCCTTTGGGGTGTGAGGCCATGGACAGAGAATCGGCGATTTTGTCCAATTCACCTTCGGCGAGAAAGGAAAACGGATCTATGTTATTCAAAAAACTCCTTCCCCGGCCGGAAGGAAAAAATATGGATTGATTCATACCTGATTTGTTAGTGGGGAAGATTTGCCCTTCCCCTCTCATAATAGGTTATACATCCATCAGCTTAGCTGCTATGGCCTGATAGACTTTTGTAACAGCGGAGTCCGGATATTTATCCTGGAATTGTACTCCCTCGTCTCCACAAGAGACTATTTCCTGATCAAAGGCAATGCTGCCCAAAAACGATACCCCCATCGCCTCTGCCGTTTTCTTGCCACCCCCCGATCCGAAAAGATCAATTTCCGAGTTACAGTGCGGACAATTAAAACCGCTCATATTTTCAATTAATCCGAATATTTCCATATTTACGGTTTTACAAAAATTGATGGACTTGCGCACATCTGCCAAGGCGATTTCCTGGGCAGTTGTCACAATGATGGCCTTGGCTTCCTTGATTGTTTGGGCAACCGTCAAAGGTTCATCGCCCGTTCCAGGAGGAGCGTCAATAAGCAAAAAGTCGAGCCCTTGCCACTCAACCTGCCCTATGAATTGCCTGATAACGGTATTTTTAACCGGACCGCGCCAGATAATGGCGTCATCTTTGCCGCCTGTTAACGACTCAACGGAAACAGCGCTTAAATTTTCATTATATTTTTTCGGTACCAGTTTGTTACCCGCGCTTAAGTCCAGAACCCCCTGAAATCCCAGCATCCGGGGTATATCCGGCCCATGAAGGTCTACATCAACAAGCCCGACCCTGGCGCCTTGTTTGGCAAGGGCAATTCCCAGATTTACCGTGGTACTGGTCTTTCCCACTCCGCCTTTACCGCTCATAATAATGAATTTGTGTTTGATATTTTTTAATGTTTCTTGAACAGCATGCTCAAGAGCCGCTTTTGGATCGGCCTGTTGTTTTGCGGTTTCAACGCTTTTATGTATTCCAACCATCTTTTTTCCTCCGTAATCCAACAGCATTACATTTTTAATTGCAATTGGTCTCAAGTTAATTGTGAACGCTTAAAAAAAGAATCTAAAGGCTGTAAGCGCGAATGTCAACTCATGTGCATCGGCAAACAATCTTAGTTGATATGCTAAGGCTCTGTTTATCAATTAAAATTCAATCCCGACCTCCAAAAAAGGGCCGCTGGAATTCGCATCGACTTTAATATCATTTTCATCAACATCCACAACATCATAGCGGTATCCTCCGGCGATAAAAGAGGGACCAAAGATATTGCCTCTAAGGCGTCCGATAAAACTAAATAAAGAATTACCCCCTATGCTTATACCGCGCAGCTCCGCCTCAATAGAAAATACTTCTATTGGCCTGACCTGGATAGCGGCATAAATCATTGGAATCACAACCTTAATACTTTTTTCCTCTATAACGATAGCACCCGACGGCTGTGCTGATTCACCCTCTAATTCAACAGCCAAATCAAGATAGCGGGCGTTGAGGCCCAGATCGATATTCAACAAGCCTGCGGTTGCAGTCTCCAAAGCTGGTATTCCATAGTACAAACAAAAATCATATTGATTTAGAGTTATCTTTGACTTCAAATCCGCATCAGCGCTAAATACCGTATCACCAAAGGCAAATTCAACGTCCTTTCTGCCTGTGCCTTCAAACTCCATGGGCGCAGCTAAAAAATAAATATTCGGCACCATCAAAGGCATATCAACTTTAATCCGTCCGGTAACACGCGTTTCATCGCCGAAATCAATATCATCGTCAAAATCGATTCCATTACTCTCATCAGCCGTTTTATAATTCATTTGCCCGCTCGGGTTTTGCTGCCAGCCGCCTATAGCGAATTCAATTCCTGCAGCCTGGATAGAAGATGAATAACCTAAAAATAAAAAAACAGCCAAAGTTAAAAACGTTTTTTTCATAGATCCCTCCTTAAGGTTGTCAAGGCGTGACAGATGCAAATGGTCCGGTAATTAAGCTGGATTAGGATTCGTTTTCAAAGCGCATCAATATAATAGCGCATGTTCATTTCACGCGCCATTTGCGCAACATAACGAAAACGGATTCAAAAGGAATGTAGATCATGAAAAGAAAAGATTGGGTGGTTTGCATCTCCAACACCCCTTGGTGTAATCATTTTTTGCTTACACAGACACGAAATTAGTTACGCTTTGGTGAATTATCGTTATCTTTAGCGTTATCAGTTTCCCGCAAAAATTTCGGGCTGTGAAGCTTAAAAAAATCAGAGGTTGAAGCAACGGCCAAATACCAGGTTGAAATCCCGAAAAACGTTAAAATAGAAAGAACTATCAAGAAATCAAAAGGTCTTCCGGTTCGAAATGCATAGGCTAAAATGCCGAGAAACAGAATCGCCATCGAGTTGGACATTAAAGCTATCATACGCGCCCAATTATTGGCGCGGCAGATAAAAACGGCTAAAAGGACAAAAGCAACCGCAAGCCGGATCACCCAATCGGAATCCTTTGTGAGAAAATAGGTGTAAACCAAAAAAAATAACCAGCTCACAGCCCAAAAGCAGACTCCTATTGCTGCCGAAACGGGAATTGTACGCCACTGAGAAAGACTAAATGCCATGTCGCTACCCTGCTAAGGGTCGTGCAAGACCCTAACTTCCGTTTTTGATAATTAATTTTTGACCGGCCATAATAACCGCATTGGTAGCCATTTCATTCATTTTAAGTAACTTTTTTAAACCAAGATTATATCGTTTACTAATGCCATACAACGTATCACCCCGAACCACGGTATGATATACGGTAGTCATAGAGGACGGTTTTGATGCCTGATCCGGTTCATTTGCCCTGATAGGTTTTTGCATGCTCACCGGTTTGAAATTTTGATATTTGGCGAATTGCTTTTGCAGGTTTTCCAAACTCATGGTCAAATGATCCATTCGAAGAGAGATTGATGCCTCACCTCGGTCAAACCGTTCTTCAAACTTTTTTGATGATTGTGCCTGCTGCCGGATACGAGCCACCTCTTTGTCAATACCGGAGTAATTTTCCAGCTGTTTTTCCAATTGCGCTACATATCTTTTCAAATCTTGCAGATCTTGATAGGCCGCTTCACTCTTGTTGATTATTGATAACTTTATCAGCAGTCCAGTCTGAATGGCCATTGCGGCCACAAGAATAATCAGAAGAGAATTTTTAGCAAATTTAAACCCCCTCCTGCGTTGTTCACCATAAGCCCAGGGTGAAAATTTTTCTTCATCGAAATAGAATTTCCTGGGCTTATTTTCATACTCGGAAATTTCTTTGGGTTTCTTCCTTTTCATGTCTTTACCTCTAAACCAACCCTGCCCGGACAAACTATTATTAACATTTCCAAGTTGGTCGCGGCAAAAACAATATTCGGAACTCCCAAGCAAACCGATTGATAGATCCGGGTTCATTAAAAGTAAAACGCTTTACCCTCACCTTGATGTTGCGGATCAGGATAAAGTCAGTTATTGAACGCTTATTTCAGGTATTTATATAAAACAAAAATTGCCTGCCTATCAAGAGTTGATTTTTTCATCCATAAAATTATCAAACTCACACCAGAAACGATTTCTCAGATTGTCCCTTTCTTGTAATATTTCATGTTTGGCTTCTTTAATGGTAACCAGCACATGATTGGGCAGTTTTCGAACGAATCGATTCAGTGATTTATTGCAGACGACTCTATCTTGTCCAGCCTGGCAAATCAGCACGGGAATGCGAATATGACGGCCAAAGTCTTTTTGTTCCATTAAGCTGATAGAATCAAAAGCAGCTTTGAACCAGCCAAAAGTTACTCCTTTAATTAAAAGGCGCTGATCGTATTTGACATACTGTAAATTACGCTTGTATCTTTTCATGTCGGATGTCAGGCGGTTTCGAGAAAAATCATGCAAAATGGAAGTGTCTATTCCCGAACCGATAACAATACGATGGGCATGCCCCAGACGAACCATGTTCTTGCTAAAATTATAGATTGCTATCTGCGGCAATGGAAAGGTTGAAATATTGATCATGGGAGCCAGCAGGACAGCCTTTTTAACCTGATGGCTATAGTTTTCCAAAAAGCGCAGAGTAATATGTCCGCCCATGGAATGCGCCAGAATATAAACCCGGGAATCGGAGTGCGGATACACAACAGCTTTCAGGAAATCATCAAGATCTCTTATATAGTGTTCAAAAGTCTGCACATGACCTTTTGTGGAATCGGGTATTATCCGGCTCGACAGCCCCTGCCCGCGCCAATCAAAACTGAACACATCATATCCGCGGCTGCATAGGTCATCAATGGTTTCAAAATACTTTTCGGTATACTCACTGCGGCCTCCCAAAAGCACCATCACACCAGTTTTGAACGCGTCCCGGCGTGGCCAGAAACCATAACGCAATATAAGGCCGTCATGTGTGCAAAATGAATCATAAAAGGAATTGTTTATAGAATATATTGATTCTTCAAACATTTTTTCGTATGTTTCCTTGGTTAAGGGTCGTGAAAAATTTAAAGATCCTGGAATTGTAAATATACCGTTGTCGCACCGAACTTGGATTTATTTTAAGACGCGCCGATGGATGCCTTGGCTTATCGTTTATCCTCATTGGCGCAACTGTGGAAAAGGGATTCAAGAGCAAGCCGTGCCCATTGGAAGACAAACAACCTTAACGTTGCACAAACACAGTTAGATGAAAAGGTTTTTTTTATGAAGCACTCCCATCGTTTTGTAGAAAATTACAAGGGGCTGGTCGGTTTCGGGCTGGATCGGCAGACAGATGAAAACACTGTAGTTTACTATCTGCAGAAATTTTCAGACGACACTTTGATGGATGTTCTCAAAAACCGCATGAGCCGGGCCGACCTGAGAGCGCTTTTCGACCTCTTGTCCACCCTGTTGCGCAAGCACCTTAGTGAAGATGAATACCATAACTTGTTTCTAAAGGAAAATCACACTTAATCAGTTTCCATTGGCAAAGCAGTCAAATTGGCTATTTCGCTGATGAGCACTTATCAGGATTTAAAACTATGCTTACGGAAAAACACTTAAACAGGTATGCAGACGTACTTATATGGGGTTTGAAAACAGCAAGAAGCTCCGCCTTTAAAAAAGGTGACATTATTATTCTTCGATATCATGCCGCAGCCCTGCGGTTAGCTGAAATCCTTCATGAGCGTATTTTACAATGGGGTATGAATCCCGTTGTTTTTATGACACCAACTGCGGTCATGGAAACAAATCATTTCCAATTGTCCAACAGCCGGCAACTGGTTTTCCGTCAGCCCGGCGAACAAGAGTTGTATCGAAAAGCCAACGGCAGCATTCATTTATTTGCTCCTGATTCAATAACGCACCTGAGCACCGTGGACCCGAAAAAAATAGGACGATTCGCAGTATCCCGCAAGCCTCTGCGTGATATTCTGGATAATCGTGAGGCTAAGGGACATTTCGGCTGGACATTGTGCATGCTTGCCACAAAGGAGTTGGCCAAACAGGCAGGCCTGACCATTGAAAGCTACACGGATCAAATTGTAAAAGCGTGTTGGCTGCATCGTCAGAACCCGGTAGTGCATTGGCAAGACATTTATAAAAAAGCCCGAAAATTAAAAAAATGGTTAGATAGTTTGTCGGTTTCTCACTATCATATTGAATCCAAAAATGTGGACCTGGAAATCACGCCCGGCAATCAAAGGCGCTGGGTCGGTTTATCCGGCCATAACATACCGAGCTTTGAACTGTTTATATCTCCGGACTGGCGCGGCTGCAGAGGCGTTTTTTTTGCTAATTTACCTTCCTACCGCAATGGCAATCTCGTCTCCAATGTCCGCCTGGAATTCCAAAAAGGCTCCGCCGTTCAAATTGACGCGGAAAAGGGGCAGGCATTTACCCGCCAACAATTGATCATGGATAAAGGGGCTAATAAGATAGGAGAATTTTCGTTAACAGACAAACGCTTTTCCAAAATTGACCGGTTTATGGCCAATACGCTTTTTGACGAGAACTTCGGCGGTTCACAAGGCAATTGCCATATTGCTGTAGGTTCTTCCTATGCTGATTCCTATTCAGGCAATCCCGCCGATTTGACACAAAAATTAAAGCAAAAGCTTGGTTTCAACACCTCGGCTCTGCACTGGGACCTGGTAAATACGGAAAAAAAACGTGTTGCCGCCCATTTATCAACGGGCAAGCGTGTTACAATTTATGAAAACGGTTCTTTTTGTTATTGACAGAGCATGAAAATCAATGCTCCTCCGGAAATTAGGCGATTGGCGGAAAAGAATATACCAGATTGAGCAGAATTTTTTTTCGTATTCAAGGCGTGCCAAAGTTTGCATACTTTACGTATTCGAGCTTTGGCACAACCTAATCAGACGCAAAAAAAAGACAAACAAGATATTGTATTCTTTGACAAAAATCGCATACCAATTTACCCGGCTTCTAAGCACCTAATGTATCGTATCAGAACTGGTCAAAACCCGTGCTTTTTGAATCAATTTCCGAATGGCGAAAGGCTTGAAAAGTATTTCGTCAAATTCGCTTTCGTGCAATAAATGCGGAGTTCCGGACACGCCAATAACAGGCGTCGACTGACGAACGGATTTTCGGATATGATGTACCACGCTATAGCCATCGTTACCGGGCATAAGAATATCCGTAATTACGAGATCAAAACTGCCTTTTTCGAACTTTTCGATACCGCCAAGCGCATTATCTGCGGTTTCCACATTAAAATTAACTTTTGATAAGACATGTTCAAGCATTCCCAAAATCATTTGTTCATCATCAATGACCAAAACATTTATCAATGGATGCATCCTTTCTTTTTAAGGGCTTTGATAGTTTCAAGACCCTGACATTGCAAACGTTTTACCTCGCTTTCAAGTCGCGCCACAGATACATACTCATTTTCCGGACCCACTTACGCAATACATCAAAGCGAATCCAAATGACTCAAAATAAGCAAGAATTAGTGATTTTCGACGCCGGAAATCCTTATAGCTGTTTGGGAAATATGCGAATTGGGCCGGGATTAAAGATATGTGAATTAGCTTACTGCAGGGTTAATATTCATAGAATCAATTTTTAACGCAACTTGATGGAATTTATATAGGAAGTCATCTGCCGGAAATGGAAAAGATTATATTTTATATTTTCCAAAGTCTTCCGGTGATAATTTTTCAAGATATTCAGTCCATTTTTTACCTTCCTCACTTTTGTCCAAAGCCTCCGCCTTGCCATGGCCTGTCTTGGATTTCTCGATAACCTTATCATCAACGAATATAGGGGCTTTAAATCTAAGGGCAATAGCAATGGCATCACTTGGGCGAGCGTCCATTGTGAAGGTTTGATTGTCGGTATCAAAATAGATGAGCGCATAAAATGTGTTGTCCCGCAAATCACACACCTCAACTCTGGAAACGCCAATATTCAAATGATCGCTGAAATTTTTAAACAGATCATGTGTCATCGGCCGCTCAAATTCGATATTCTGCAATGCTGAAGCAATGGAGGTCGCCTCCAGCAATCCAATCCAAATGGGGATGGTTTGGTCTTGCTCGTCTGTTTTAAGTACAATAATTGGAGTGTTGGAAGCAGGATCAATGGCCAATCCCGCAATAGTTGCTTTAAGTAACATCGCGCAGTCTCCTTTCCCGGCAAACCCCCCCAGGATAGAGTAATTATGCCTGCCGTCCCCACAGACTATGCGGCAGAGCTTTTTCTATCATGATATCCATCAATGAGCCTGTCAATATTTGATTGCCGGAATCCAGGTCTATTTGCGTCTTAAAATGAACAATCTTGTTTGATTTTGTTCGCCCGCACCACTGTAGCCCGGTCCCGCCGGGTATGGCCATATTTGAATTATCTTTTACACCATCGGATCTACTCGGCCCATCGATCAGAATCTGCTGCATGGTCCCCACTAAGGCCTCATTTTTTTGCCGCGATACCTGTTCCTGGATTTTAAGTACGGTTTGCAACCGCTGCTTTTTCACTTGTTCGCTGATTTTACCATCAAACCTGACCGAAGGCGCATTGGGCCTGTCTGAGTAAATAAAAGCGAAAAGCCCGTCAAAACCAACTTCCTTGATAAGTGACACGGTTTCTAGAAAATCGGCTTCCGTTTCGCCGGGAAAACCTGCAATGATATCCGAGCTGATGGCAATATCCGGGCAAGTTTGTCTTAATTGCACAATTTTATCAAGATACTGTTGGCGAGTGTAATGCCTGTTCATTCGTTTTAATATGGCATCTGAACCTGACTGGACCGGCAGATGGATATGCTGGCACAACTTGCCCAACCGATTAAAGGATTCCATAAGCGGCCGAGAAAGATCCTTGGGATGGCAGGTTGTAAAGCGAATCCGTTCCAAAGCGTCAATATCATTTATTCTTTCCAGCAACTGATCAAAAGTGCACAGCCCTTCTTTTTGTCCGTAGCTGTTCACATTCTGACCCAACAAAGTAACCTCGCGCACTGCTTTGTCTGTCAACTGTCTTATCTCGGTTACAATATCCTCTGGCCTGCGGCTTGATTCGCGCCCTCTTACATAAGGTACAACACAATACGTGCAATAATTATCACACCCGCGCATTATTGTTATAAATGCGCTGGTATCAGATTTGGGAAACGGCCCGGCAATAATATCCTCCGGTTTCAGTTCCAAAGACAATTCCGTATCCACAAGCCGGCATCGCTCATTTGCGATACGGCGGATCAATTTTGGCAAACGCGCAATGGCCTGGGTTCCAAAAACCAAATCGACATATGGCATCCGCGATAAAACGCGTTTGCCTTCCTGTTGCGCAACGCAACCGCCCATTGCGACAATCAGTTGGGGATTAGCTTTTTTTAACGGCGCCAGACGTCCCAGAAAACTAAAGGCTTTTTGCTCGGCTTTTGCGCGAATTGTGCATGTATTAACGATAATGAGATCCGCCTGCGAAAGTTCCTTTGTGGGTTTGTAACCCAATGGCGCCAAATGATTTTGGATCTGCGAAGAATCATAAACATTCATCTGGCAGCCCATTGTATTTATATAAAGGTACTTGTTTTTCATTAAGCTGTTATCTTTCCGTCAGGGCCGCGGGGGATTCAACTATCCCACGAACCTTAATCAATGTCCGCCGATTGCCGCGGTTCTATAAGAAAATTGCGTTTGAGGTCGTTGACCACCTCATCTACAAGAGACTCGCACCCAGGCGCAATGGATAAAACGATTATTGCTTTAGCCGCGTCAAGGGTGGTTGGAACCGCAACGCCGTCATAAGCTTCAAAAATAAACTTCATAAAGCTGATTTGGCGGCGGTCAACCCGATAATATTTTTTTATGGTTTCCACATTTTATCCTTTGAAACGATGGCCGCTTCCTGCTAATAAACCTTGCCGGTTAAGATTAAAGGCATGCCTTGCGGCATGCCCTTAAATGCACACTATTTGCTCAATCTTTGATATAGGATATGGCCCGATTATGCAAATGCAATGGAAGATATTGGAGCCCGACCCGAAAACTGTCCAAAAATTGCGCAGTGAACTCAACTGTCATTGCGTAACAGCAAAGGTGTTGGCCAACCGCCGTATTTGTTCTGGCGAGCAAGCCCGCGATTTCATACACCCGTCTTTTGAGCAGCTTCCCCGCCCCCTTGAAATGACGGACATGCAAAAAGCTGTCGACAGAATCTGCCTGGCCCTGACACGGAAAGAAAAAATTCTCATCATTGGGGACTACGATGCAGACGGCGTCACCTCTACGGCCCTTTTAGTCACTTTTCTAAAAGAATCCGGCGCTGACGTGCGGCACCACTTGCCCAGCCGTAAAATTGAAGGTTACGGATTTCACACACAACAGGTAATGCAACTGGGAGTCAGCCAAAAAATCGGATTAATCATCACGGCCGATTGCGGTGTCGCCGGACACGAAGCGGTACAAGCAGCTAATCGATTTGGAATAGATGTCATTATTACCGATCACCACAATATAGAAGCGCAGCTTCCTGATGCTCTGGCCGTTATTAATCCCAAACGCCCGAACCATCCAGAGGTTTTAAAAGGCCTTGCGGGCGTTGGCGTCGCATTTTATCTAATCATCGGTCTGCGAACGGCCTTACGCGACATCGGCTGGTGGACGAATCGAAAAGAACCCAATTTAAAAAAATTCTGCGATCTTGTGGCCGTGGGCACGATTGCGGATCTCGTTCCACTCAATGGTGTAAATCGTGTACTGACAAAAGCCGGCCTCGACCAAATCAACCGGTCGGCCCGGATAGGAATTCAAGTTGCCCTGACTGCAAGCGGTATTCGCCAAAAAATGATCACATCAGACGATATTGCGTTCCGTCTTGCGCCCCGGATCAATGCGGCGGGACGAATCGCGCACCCGCAGACCGCTTTTGACTTGCTCATGTCAACGGATAAAGCCAAGGCCGACCAAATGGCGCAAACATTGAACTCATTGAACAGCCGCCGACAAATCATCGAGGGCCGGATCTTCGACCAGGTCATCCAGCGCATAGAGCGTCAGCCGGATTTATTGGAACGTAAAACCATCCTGATGGCAGGCGCCGATTGGCACGAAGGTGTTTTGGGCATTGTGGCCGCCAAAATAGCGGCGCGTTTCTACAAACCGGCTCTGATTTTGTCAACCCGCAATGGTACAGCCAAGGGCTCTGGACGCAGCATTGCCCAACTGGATCTTTTCGCGGCCCTGCACCAATGCCGGCGCCTGCTGGAAAAATACGGCGGACATCGCCAAGCTGCGGGATTGACGCTTCGAAGCGAAAAAATCACTGAGTTGCGGGAGTCTTTCGAAAATGTGGTATCAGGCCTGCTGCCCCAAGATGTCCAACCTGAAATCAGCATAGAGTGCGAACTTCGATTAGACGATATCACGGCGCAGTTGCTCGATGAGCTCGAAAGCCTTGAACCTTATGGTCAGGGCAATCCCTCACCGGTTTTTATGGCGCGAAACATCAGGGTGACCAATGCGCGCATGCTCGGGGCAAAACACCGTAAAATGAGCCTGTGCCAAGCAGATCAGCAAAGCCCGCCCATATCCGCGATTCATTTCAATGTGGACCAGGGCGCCGAAAATGTATTTTTTTTTGAACAAATGGCCTTCCGGCTGCAATGGAACAGATATAAAGGAACCAAGCAAGTCCAATTGGTGCCGGAAGCTTTTTAGAAGTGGAAAAAATTCAGAGCGAACGGTTCTATTTTTGCTTGCAAACCGAGCCGCTTCTTTCTATGATCATCCTCACTTGTAATATAAACGCAATACTAACGGTCCGTTGTTTTGGACCTTGTTACGTTGCATGAACGAAAGCTATATGAACGAAAGCGATCAAATATGGGAAAAACATTCCGGCCCAGCCATCGTGAAGCAAGCCTGCTTTCTAAAATTGAGTCTTCCAAAGAACAGGCTAGACGAAAGGCGCTTAGTGCCGTAAGAGATCATATTGATACTCTGGGAAACACCATTTCAATGAAATTGGTGGAATCTAAGTTGGTGGAAACTAATAATAAAAACAGTCTTCAAGAACAAATATCAAAGGGCCTCCAGACGATGTGCAGGGCCGAGGACTTTGATATCGACTATTTGGTTGCGCCTTACAGGCATCTGGTCAAGCAGCCTCATGTTGTCAGCCTTTACCTAACCGCATACTTGCTTGAGAAACTGATCGATCACAAGTCAATCGTTGATATCTATGGTTCCGACAACGACATTTACGCCTGTATTAACAAACAAGTAACCAAATTATTGCCATGAAACCGGTTCCGCCGTTTTTCGGCAATCGCCTTAGCAATTCAGGTGGAGCCCTTCACTTTGAGCTGTTACAGTAACCGGGAGCTTTCTTTATCCGGTTAATAACTGTAACAGCTCAAGACAATCAAAACGATGCGTCCAACTTTTCAACCGCGTTTGATTAACCGCCCTTTTGATGATCCGGGATTATATATTTCCTTCACTCATCGCAAGCAGGCTGTTTTATTCGATGCGGGTGATCTTTCCGTGCTGTCTCCGGGCGACCTTCTTAAAGTCAAACACATTTTTGTGACCCACACCCACATGGATCATTTTATTGGATTTGACCACCTTCTCCGAATGCTTCTGGGCAGGGGTATCCTGATCAGACTGTTCGGCCCCCCGGGATTCCTGGATAATTTAGAAGGCAAACTCAAAGGCTATAGCTGGAACCTGGTCCAGGGCTACCCCGAAGCGCTAATACTCGTAGCCACCGAAATCCATCACGGCAAATCACTGAGCCGGACGTATCGCTGTCAATCCGGATTCGAAGGATCGGATAGGCAAAACTGCTTTCTCTCAAACAATATTATTTATAAAGACGATACATTTGAAGTTGCCTGCGAGATACTGGATCATCAAATTCCTTGCCTCGGTTATGCCATCCGCGAACAGTTCCATATCAATATCCTGAAAAACAAATTAGAGGCTCTGAGACTGAACGCAGGACCATGGGTATCAAAGTTCAAGCTTTTGCTGCACCAGGGCGCTGATCCCGGAACAATCATCGAAGTTGACTCACACGCCAATGCCAGTGAACCAAACAGGCTTGAATTGGGATGGCTGGCCGAGCGGATTACACGGGTGACCCCCGGCCAGAAAGTGACCTACATCACAGATGTTTGTTATTCAGCGGACAATGAAGAAAAAATTATTTCGCTCGCAAAAGGTTCGGATCAGCTTTTCATAGAGGCCGCCTTTTTGGAAAAAGATCGCAATATAGCGGCCCGCAAGCATCATCTCACAGCGCATCAGGCAGGCAGTATTGCCCGTAAGGCCGGCGTAAAACAAATGAGCGTTTTTCACTATTCCCCGCGCTACACGAATTCGGGGCATCTTCTGGAAGCTGAAGCGCAAAAGGCTTTTAGGGGTTAAAGCACCCTGTAGTAAGAATCTCTTTGAGCAGGCGTAAAACCGGCTCTGCGAATGATGGTTTCCACTTTTTCTTTTGTGGTATTCCTTTCATGTCCGGCTTGTTTGTGCACGTTCTCCTCGAACAGCAGGCCGCCGAAATCATCCGCACCGGCAAGCAGACCCAGTTGCCCGGTGCTGATATTTTCACTAAACCAGGAAGACTGGATGTGATCAAAATTATCCAGAACAAGGCGGGCCAGGGCGATAATACGGACATATTTAGCAGGGTGGGCGCTGTTTTTGACCTGCCGGCCCAACAGATTGCCGCCCGGCTTAAACGACCAGGCAATAAAGCTGGAAAAACCGCCGGTTAGATCCTGCAATTTCCTTAGTTTAAACAAATGGTTTACAATGTCTTCATCCGTTTCAATGTGGCCGTACATCATCGTGGCGGTTGTGCGAAACCCTATCTCATGGGCTGTTTTGCAAACTTGCAACCACTGGTCCGGCGTGGTCTTGTGCGGGGAGATGGACTGCTGAACCGTTTCTGAAAGAATTTCTGCGCCTCCACCGGGAATTGTACGGATGCCTTGGTCCCAGACAGCTTCGAGAATGTTATGCACATCGGTTTTTTCTTTCTGCGCCATGTAAAAATACTCCGCAGGGCTGAAAGGATGTATGTGCACATCCGGACAGGCGCTCTGAATGGCTTGAATATAGGCCAGCCAGTGGTTTAAACCGATATCAGGATTATTGCCTCCTTGCAGTAACACCGTTGTGGCCCCCAAACCGGCGGCTGTTTTTACTTTCCGGGCCACCTCATCCGGGCCCAGGGTATATGCGTCCGGATCTCCGGCTTGTCTGTAAAAGGCACAAAAAAGGCAGCGGGAGACACAAATATTCGTATAGTTTGGATTCGTGTCGAACACATAGGTAACCACCGGTTCAGGGTAACGGCGAAGACGCTCTGCGTGAGCCAAATACATCAGCTCCCCTAAAGGCGCCCGAGTCAACAGCCTGAGAGCCGTCCGGCGGTCCATACGATTGTTTTCAAGTTCAATTTTATCATGTTGATATGTATGCATATTAAGACTCAACAAAGCACGCAGGCTTTTTCAATTATGCCGCCTGCTCAAAAAGGGGATTTTTTAAATACCGTTTCAATTCGGACAAAAACAAATCCTGTCCGGCCAGATCTTCTTGCCCGAGACATCGGCGAATCAGCGATAGGTAATTTTTTGTCTCACCAATTTCAAAATTCAGGTTACGGGCGACAACCGGAGCGCATAAATCAATCAGCGATTTTTCCCTGACTCTAACGTCTTCGAGCCATTGAAGCAAATTTTCTTTCAACTGGCCGGGAGCATCCCTTCGCACCACCCATCGGGCGAAAACAAATGGTAACCGATGGCGGTTATACCACAGGGAGCAAAGATCCGTCACATACTGGTATGTTTGCACCCGTCCATGTTGTTTCAAACGTTTGGCCCAAATCAGAGCGGTATCACCGATCTTTAGCTCTCCATTTGCCGGTCCGGCGCCAGAGCACCGGAAAGGTAAATTTTCAAATCCGTGGGCATACCCAAGCAAAAGATAAAGCAATCGCACACTGGAGGCGGATTCACTGGTCAACCGAAGGGTAGCCGGACGCTGGAATTGTGAAAAAGGCCGATCGGAAAACAGCAGCACACTCATTACAGGCCCGCGGGCGGCAATCCCAAAATCACCAGAAAATGTCACAATGTCAGTCAACTTGGCCAATCCGCCCACCGGCGCCGCAGCGGCCCATACCTGTTTGGCCCTCAAAGCGTGAATGCTGTCACGGGGAGCATAAGGCACAAACCTGCATCCGCTTGGCGGGCCTGCATAATGAAAGGGCGCCATATTGGCATAAGGTATCATGGCAATGGGAAAATCAGCTAACATATTGATATTTTGAGCAGAATTCATCTGAACAACTTTTTTCTAATCAACTGAAACGGGATTGAATTTTCCGTCCCGTTCAATTGGTTTAAACCCGGCGATTTGAATGGTTTGCCTCATGGAATCCCGCGCCAATCCCTTAGGGGTGACCGCGCCGGCCATATGAGCGATCTTTTCCTCAACAATGGTTCCGTCCATATCGTCTGCGCCCCAACTCAGTCCGGCTGCAGCGGTTTCCACACCGGTCATGGGCCAATAGGACTTGATATGGTCTATATTATCCACCACCAAACGCGCAATTCCCATAACCGCCAATGTTTCCAGCGGTGTTGGCCCATGGGAGATAAATTTGTCTTTACCAGGTTGAAACGGCAGCGGGATAAAGCAGGAAAAACCGCCGGATTTATCCTGGGCCTGCCTGAGAATCAACATATGCCGGATGCGCTCTTGCCAGGTATCTCCAAAGCCAAACAGCATCGTCGCATTGGTGAACAGGCCCTGATCGTGTGCAAGCTGGTGAATACGAACCCACTGATCAGGGCCGATTTTATTCTTCCAGTGCTGGCGGTACAACCGGTCTGAAAATATTTCAGCCCCGCCGCCCGGCAACGCATTCACACCTGCATCTTTAAGTTCCTGTAGAACCAGCTCTTCACTTTTTTTGGAAGTTTTCGCAAAATAGGCGATTTCCACGGCCGTAAACGCTTTGATGTGCAGCCGGCGATAACGGCGGCGCAGTTCCCTGACAAGCTCAAGGTTACGCTCATAAGGCCACACCCGGTTTAAACCGCCCACAATATGAGCTTCGGTAGGCTGTACAGCTTCCACCCTGGACAGGATATCGTCTTCGCTTAAAACATATGCATGGGTATCTTTGCTTGAAGCCGCATAGTCACAAAAACTGCAGCCCGCCCAACAGATATTAGCCGGATTAATTTGAATATTAAAAACATAAGTGGCTCTATCGTCAAAACGCTTGCTGCGATTCGCAAAAGCCGCCCGCCCGATTTCATGCAACCGGTCCGGCGTAATCTCTTGAGCCAACGCAAACGCCTCTTGCCTGATAAGCCGTTGGCCGGCAGAACCTTGTTTCAAAGCACTTTTAAATAAATCTGACATATATTCGACTTCACCGTTTTTTAATTCATGTTCATCCATAAATAAAAAATTTGTCCTAAATCAAAGCGTGCAAAAAATTTTACCACAGGCATATGCTTGATATTCCAAGAATAAAATTTTGAGCAAAACGAAGATGCCGGGCAAATTCGCCATTTATGGTTTGACACTAAGGCGATTTGCAGTTAAAGAATATACCATCTTGTATGTCTTTTTTCCCGTCTTCTGCGTTATGCCAAAGCCCGAATACGTAAAGTATGCAAACTTTGGCACGCCTTGAATACGAAAAAAAATCCTGCTCAATCTGGTAT
>JAAERL010000838.1 GCA_024230435.1 Desulfobacteraceae bacterium | reverse complement strand
CGGCGATGAGGACCGAGGACGGAAACGATAGGTTTCTATCATTTTCCATCTCCCAAAATCATGAGAAACGAGCAAAACGCTCCGTTCTCGTTTTAAAAATAAATCATGCATGCGAAAGCCTCAAATATGGTATTATCACCTGTTTTCAATAATTCGCATGGTTCAAAAATGTACGCTTGCCCCACCCATCAAAGCTGCACATTTACTTAGTCAAGAATAACTTCAAAACTATCCATTTTATGGTGTTTCTGAACAAATACCACAGAAAGAGCAACTATTTTCGGTTCGATTTATGTATAATACATGGGGGTTGGTCCAACTCTTCACTATCTGGTTAACACTCCAAAACAGCCCTTCATTATTATTTTTGAAAAGAACAATGAGAGCAAATGTGCATCATCAACGACAGCCAATAAGGCCGCCCGGATATGGCCACCCCCCACCCTAAGCCTCAAGGGATTGTGTATGGAAGGTTTGTTGATGCCACATCACTGAAGCAGTGGTGTCAACTGGCAATTGGCGGCCTAATCCATGCATATACGGTGTAATTCTGAAGAATATCAATGCCCACCCTGCTATCTTTGTTACATCATGTAATAATTAAAGTAGTTACCACTTTAGTATGGTAATTGGGCCTCCCCTATGCCCCTTGGATGACAATAGTCAAAAGGGTTGGATCAGTCGGTATCCCAATGAGTTGGTATTGTTGTCAGAATGGGCTCCGTTATATCCTGATGAGGATGCGACAACGACCATCCTGTATTGGTGGGAATCATGCTTTAATAGGATTCAAGGTATAAGGTTCCAAAAATATAAAATATGATTCACGGAAAGTGCGAACGCCCGAGAAAATTATCTGACGTGCGTTGGAATCTTTACGTTCAGATGTCAGACAAAAACATGAAATGTGGACGCAATATCCCGGAGTCGGAATCAAACCCCTCTCTGGGATTCGAACCGTCCTCTGACGACTGACGACTGTAGCAGACGAAAGACCAGCCAGCTTCAAGAGGGCGTGCTGGCTGCTAGTAATTTAGCGGCGGACATAAACAACCAAACGATTGTTTTG
>JAAERL010000837.1 GCA_024230435.1 Desulfobacteraceae bacterium | reverse complement strand
GTTGCCGATTCGCATTTTGAAGTTGCGGCTAAAATAATAAATAATCATGACATTTTCCTTGATCTGTTCTGTTTTGGCTCATTCATTTTGCGTATTCCCGTATTACAGTAAGCCAACGGATGTTTTTCTCAAACACTTTACCTGCGTGTCTGTCCTTTCTTGCCGGTTTTCCCTGATGTTGCGGTAAAAGCTGAATGGGGAGGAGCAATGAGACCCAGGAAACAGCAAAATTGACGCGCAGCAGATTCATTGATAACAATGCCGACTGCGGCGATGGCGATGACGGCGATGAAGGCGATGATTTTTAGAGTCATAAGAAATAGAATATCAGTGGTCAATATAACGATTGAAGAGAGCATGCATTGGCTTCTTCGGAAGAGAGATGCCACAAGAGGCTTTAAAAACAAACTAGTGTACAGTAATCCTTTTAAAAATTATTCATATATACTTCGCTTTTGGAAATAATTGTTTACGATTTGAAATTGTACAGATAATGTTGTTATGACGACTATAAATCTGCTCTTTCGTGATTTTCGCTCATACTTTCAATATTAATACAGTATGTTGTGTGCTGATCTCATCACTTGCAAGAAGGATTTTCACCCACCCACCATGATGTGAAAGCCGTTCAGCTTTTACCGCAAAATCAGGGAAAACCGGCAAGAAAGGACAGACACGCAGGTAAAGTGTTTGAGAAAAACATCCGTTGGCTTATTGTAATACAGATATAGGGGAATACGCAAAATGAATGAGCCAAAACAGAACAGATCAAGGAAAATGTCATGATTATTTATTATTTTAGCCGCAACTTCAAAATGCGAATCGGCAACTCAATCCTCTCAGAAGCTCATGGCAGTGGCCCTTTTTTGGGCTACTTCATGGATTCATTCAACCCCCCCCAGGGTCGAGTTCCAAGGGGTGGGACTTTCTTTTGAAAACCTGTCCGTGGTTCTTGTGGATGATCCGTAATGTGGGAGTGGAGCGG
>JAAERL010000836.1 GCA_024230435.1 Desulfobacteraceae bacterium | reverse complement strand
CTCAGTGGGCATCCCCGGTTGGTTTTGCCCTCTTTTGTCCCCTTTTTCAAAATATGCCTACAAACCGATTTCACTCACAATTTTGTTAGTGAGGTGCACTAGCTTTGGGTCAAAATGGCCAAAATTAAGTTTTGGGGAAGTGGTATATACTGTTTGCTAGAGATAGTATCCTATTGGTGACTATTATGTGAGTATGATCAATGCTTAGTTCGCCGAAAAAGTCCGTTTTCTCGCCGAGATATGCACATTTCAATTTTTTGCTAGCTTTGTGCTCTAGACAAATTGGCTAGCAAAAAACTGGTGTTACTCTCACATGCATTTCTCTGCAGGGACTTGGAATTTTCGGCCAACCATTATACCTATGGAATCCCCATTAAGGTCGCCAAAAAGATTGCACCCTTGGAAATGCATACCAATTAACTCCCCAAAATCTATTTTGGCCATACTATTCGGCTTCTGCCTACAAACCTATTCATCAAAATGTGTGTAAATTTAGTTAGCAGAAAATTGCGGGAAGCCGAAAAGGGGAAAAAGGGAGAAAAGGGGGGTGCTGCGAAAAGGTCTATCCTTGCTTCTTGCCTCCAACACACCGCTGCACCATAACTTTTATTGCAACATTGTAGTTATACACCTGCTTCCACAGTCTAATCAACCATGAAGTCCTTCCAAGCAATCATCATCGCCG
>JAAERL010000835.1 GCA_024230435.1 Desulfobacteraceae bacterium | reverse complement strand
CCAAGAATTACGGTATTGTCAGCTAGTCGTGCTCTTTTTCTACGCTCACAGCCAAAATCAGCAATTCTCCTTCACAACGCTCACATCACTACCTTTCCTCTCGACATTAATGCACTCGCCAAGTGCATTGGTAAGAATTAAAAATGATTCCAATACCAATTACATTTCTCACTTTTTTCAATTTTTTATGAAAATTCAATCAACTAACTTCATGCCCTTTATTTTGTCGGAAGCAGGTCGCAGAAAGTTACCGCGCGGATACGAGGTGCTGAGGAGGTGTTTGGGTCGAGGTTACCGGCCTTGGAACGAGTATCAAATCGATAATAGGAAAACTCCTGACGTTCAAGCTAGCTTAGAATCGAGCTGATCAAATCCAAAAAATAAAATTGGGTCAAAAAAGGTAAGTTGATGGTTAATTTGATGATTTTACTCGATTTATACCCACTGTATCTTATTTTTTCCTCATTCCTTCAAAAAAAATCGAATTACATTCCTGATTGCACAGGGCGAAAAGCGATGATGAGGGGGAGATGTACGTCGAATTTTGGAGTTGTTTGAGCGATTTTGGTTGATTTAAGGTGTTTTTTCAGAATTGGAGTTTGGAAGAAGTGGCGGTATATGCATTGACCCCGAGGAAAGGCGATGGTACTTTTGATTGTTCTGATTGCATATCCCTCTTCTTTGTTTGCGTTTGTATATAGCATAGAAAAAGATAAATATAAAAATCAATATTAGAAAAGATAATTAACTTCATCCATTTTCTCATATTTCTCGACGAATAATAATTCTATTAGATGTATGAACTATAGAACTACAATGGCAATAATGACTACTTTAATTTCGCATTGATCACAATGCATCTATTTAATAAAGTTATTGATTTAGAATGTTTTTAAAAGAAAAGAATTAAATCATTT
>JAAERL010000834.1 GCA_024230435.1 Desulfobacteraceae bacterium | reverse complement strand
TTTACCTTTTTCGAGCGCGGGTTCGGTAATAATGGTTTTAACCTTAACGCTCACCTCCGCGCGATAGATGAAATTTAAACATCACATAACACGAAATTGGGAGGCAACAGTTCAAACTCTGCGTACGTGGACAACTTCATTTTGGCGAAAAGAGGACAAACGGCCTCTCAATCGTAAAATTGTGTGAAATATAAGATTGCTCGCATCCCGTGTTTTTAGTTAGAGCATTTGAAGTCGGTGATTTTGGGACAGCATATTTCTACGATTGGAGGGCAACGGCCCCTTCACTTATGACATGCACAACATGCAACAGTATTCGCTAGTAATATCGCGAAAAACATCTTAAATCGCTAAAATGTTTATGTATTAATACCAATTCCTACCTTTAATTTAGCTATACCAGTCAAAGAGGACGATGAAATAGCGTTTAGCATTTCAGAAGCCCTAGATTGCTCGATACAAGGTACACACAACATGCGCAAGTATCGTAGGTGCACACCACTGGGCCATTATGTAAGTAATCAACTCAGCAGTTGTGTGTTTAGTATTAATGTAGGCGCATCTTCCAAAAAATGTCTGCTTTTGCTTATTCACATTTTTGTACCGATAATGCTCCCAGCAACCTAAAAGAGTGCATTTACCAACATGCTTGCAAAAACATTGGTATCATTTTTTCTTGCAGTTTAAAGCTCTTGCATAAACTTAATCAAATATCATCTATACAAATAACTCCACCTTGCGATGTAAGCAGAGAGTCATCTGCTCTGGCATGACCAAAACATGAAACCCTACAACACACACAAGCCACGCC
>JAAERL010000833.1 GCA_024230435.1 Desulfobacteraceae bacterium | reverse complement strand
ATCTCCCGACCCCTCCTTCGTAGTATTCAAACGACTCTCCATGCCTGTCAGACACATTGGTGGTGCATGTTGTCCTCTGGGATCGACCGGAGTAGGTTGCTGCACTGTGTCTGCCTATTTGATTTGGCAGAAACTTCTGAGTCAAAATGGGAAGTTGAAAATGGGCATCCTGTGTTCGGGGAAACAAAAAAACTTCTTTTTAGATTATTCCCTGTGCCCAAAAAGCAGGTTAATCATCGAGAGCCTGGACGTGGAGTTCGTGAAAGACGGCATAGCACTGACGCCGCCATCTGTAAATGAAAAACTACCAGGAGCTGCCAAATTCCTCATTGGGTACCAATATTTTCCTCATTGGCTAAAGATTAATTTGGATACTGGTAAATTTAATATTGGTCTACCAAAAATTACTCACCAGCTCGACCAAAAATTACTCACCAGCTTGCTGGTGGAAAAATCACCAACCAGCCAATCTTCAATCATTGGCACTATCAAAGATTAAATTTTTTTTACACATTTTTGCTTTACAAGTAAATTAAGGTTATTCTATTTTTGCTTTACAAGTAAAATAAGGTTATTTCAGTTTTAAGTGCACTTTTT
>JAAERL010000832.1 GCA_024230435.1 Desulfobacteraceae bacterium | reverse complement strand
TTGTTTTATGTACCACTTACCATGATGCACATTGCCCAAACCAGGTGGCAAGGTTTCTTGATAAGCATGCTATGATCCAGACAAACAACCAAAAGCATTCTGAAAGTAAAGAATACATGTGAAAATGTTGCAAGGTACTCTATGTTTTTAAAATACTAAGAATATTGATAGTGAGTTCTTTTTCGTGTGAATTTAAACTGTGAGCAGTGAGAGTTCACAATTATATAATATTCAATATGCCACAACAGGGACACCAGGGGGTGGGGGTGTCTACCACATTATCCATTATTTAGTGGGAATATCATCATATACAATAGAAGATTTTTCTGCATGAGTTCTCTCTGGAGGTTTTGGATGTTTGGGCATATTTACTTGCAAAGCCAATGCACATTGTTCAGCTAGTACACACTCCTCCAACTATATGTGCATTGTGTTTTATGAACTCTTGTGGTTCCAAAATGCCCACATATTTCTATACATTCAGCTTCAAATTTTGAGGGAAAAATATTACAATACCATCTGACTTTGGTCCTGAATGGAATATTGAGTATCTTACGAGTGACAAATCTATTTTTAATTATGCTTTTTACTTACTTTGGGGGTAGATACTTTTGACTGCTGCGCTGAATACTGTATGATACCCTGGGACGGTAGCTGTTGAGTTCAATATTTTGTTCGCGCGCCCGCATGCTAACGCAGCGCCGCATCTCGTCACTCTACTACTAGAAGTATGTTCAGTCGAGCTCTGTACTTGCCTATGACGAAACAAATATCAGCATAGTCTTCAAGTACATATGCCATTAGTATCAAGATAATAAAATGCAAATCGAAACGAAATGTAATTAATACAAAGCTCGCGCTTCGGGATTTATTTATCTATCGGGAGAT
>JAAERL010000831.1 GCA_024230435.1 Desulfobacteraceae bacterium | reverse complement strand
CTCGGGTGTCTCCCATCCGCTCAGGGTCAGAGTCTTGGGTCTGATAAACCGATTAAAGGGAGATAGGATGGGCTGAGAGGGTGGATATAAAACGTAAATAATATTATAGGGAGTTACGCTAACCACCCCCAACAAACCTGCGGCCGCTTGCAACGGCCGGTGCATGTGCCAGCCTAATACGAGATTAGGCTGACACCAAACTTCTGTGGTGATGGGAGTTCCCGCTAGCGGGAACCTTCCCGCCAGCTGTGACCCATCAGCTACTGGCTAAGTCCAGTCAGTGTATATTTAAATGGTCCCCGCGGGATATTGACTGCCACAGGGAGATATCTCGTATTATGGTCATACAAAAACAGTGCCGGCCTTTAGTCGGTCGGTGAAAAAAAATGTAACCATCTCTTTTGATAGTAGGTTGGTTGTCCAACTCCATATCAACTCCAACCTTTCGTTACAAATTTCAATATCAGCTCTACTATTTTGTTTCATGTTGGTCTTGAAAGGTTTCAACCTTACAGGGCAATACATTGTCCCCATCAGGTGGCATTGGAGTCTGTTTTGGTTTGTTCATGGATAAACTTTGTATACCCAGTAATGCCTTACTTGTGACATGTTCCAGGAAAATATTGGGTTCTCCGAATTCATCTTT
>JAAERL010000830.1 GCA_024230435.1 Desulfobacteraceae bacterium | reverse complement strand
CTCCATAGGAGAAGCCATTTTTTTTTTTTTTTTTTTGTGAGTGAAACACCAAAATTCCTACTCGGGGGCCTGCGTAGGAATTATACCAGTAAAAAATCATCTAAATCGCTTATTACTCCTAAGTCGAAAGTAGCAACAGCGGGACTCGAAACTGTCAGAACCTTGGACAGAACCGGTTCGATCGATTTCTCCTACTTACAATACCAAGGCAGGATAAATATTACTCCTATGCAGGGTTGGCGACGACGGTTCCCGCCAAAAGTTTACCTAGTTCAAAAGCTGAGTACCGTTACCATCTTGTCAGCAAACTGAAACGCGAAAGTCGGTGCCAGTCCGAAAAGGATCAGCATCGCACCAGCCTCGAACGGCACGCAAGGCAACCGTGGTCACCGTTGCCGCCGCTGAAATAGACCAACTCAACAGCCGACCTAAGGACCGAGCGGTGGCTGATCGTTACTACAGCTGTTTTCATTCCAGAGATTCTGCACATTCAAAATTCGAATTCCTACGTGGGTTCAGTATAAATGACGTAATGAGTCTTATAAAAATCACTTGGGCCGATTTTTCCCGCCTCCATCACTCATCAAACAACTTCCGCACAAAATGATGCCAATCATGTTCCTACAAGACCCAACAGCGGATAGCCAGTTTTCACTAG
>JAAERL010000829.1 GCA_024230435.1 Desulfobacteraceae bacterium | reverse complement strand
GAAAACGCTAACACTTACTTTTTTCCTTTATTTTTTCCTAACAAAGGTATTGAACTTATCAAACAATGCATTGCGTTCACTCCCTCCATCAGTAAGGTTGTTGGAGGCACTAAAGATATTAAATCTTGCTCACAATTTATTGGAAGAGTTTCCAGACACGGTAATTAATTGCAAATTGCTTGAAGTTATTGATTTGTCTCACAATAAGTTGAGTGGCTATCCAAGTGATCTCGCCCTCAGGTTGCCACAGTTGCAATCTTTTGTTGTTGATAATAACCCTGTGTAATCATTATTTTTCAGTCCAATTACTTTATTTAATGACTCTAGTCTATATATGGCGCTTGATTGCCAAGCCAATTAAACATGCATGATGGCCATTTTGTTCTAATCACATCCTGTAAATCTCCACCACTATCACCCCCACCCTTGGAAGACAACGCAATGCTTGCACCAACGGCTTCTTCCGCACTAAGCCTAGTAACACGAAATGGTGTTAGGCAGCCACCGCGTAGTCCATTATAGTGGTAAAGTGGAAATGTTTGGCCGTCATGCTTTTCGAAATTGAGCGCATTGTGAGGTGTATTAGTGAGGAGTAACGGGGGCGCCTTTGCGTCTTCAGTTTGAGTTGACGAATCCATTTTCTCTGGTTCTTTGGCTGCCGGCTTTTTGTCGTCTGAAAGTAATGAACCGCCTTCGCCATCTGTGATATTTCCGAGACCCACTGATAAAGTCCCTGCGTCATCGGCAGTTGCTAACTGCGTATCCGTATCAGCCGCACCCGTGGTGTGAG
>JAAERL010000828.1 GCA_024230435.1 Desulfobacteraceae bacterium | reverse complement strand
GTACCTACTTATACAGATAAAAACGGGGTGAAACTTATTACTTTCTTTGAAGATGTTAGCCGGATAAATTGTTCTTGCGGACTCCTTGATGACGATTGATTCCAGACCCACAAGGCGAATACGTAGGAATGGGATGCATAAGAATTCCTGCAAAGTAACCAGTACTTTTTTTATGAAACACCGTCTGTTCATAGTAACCGGTACTTTTATATGAAACGGACTGAGTACCTTTTGTAACATGTTGGGTTCTCAGGACACAACAGCACATTTACTTTGTCATTGAAATATGTTTTTATTCTATTACTTATTGTTGTTTAATTTTCTTTTTGTTTCAACCTTTTTTTGTTTCCCTTTTCTCGAATGCTGACTGAGAGAACTAATTCCAATTTCAAATTAATTAAAGTTTAGTGATTAATTGAGACTGAAAAAGATGCCCTATTTTTGAGTCTCCTTTGTTTTCCATGTAATTTTAATCATTTTAATTGGCTCGTATTAAATTCCAGCTGGACGTGTGCTATTTATGTTAGCGCAAGCTAGCATTAATCTAGGTGGCTTTGTACCATAGGATACCTATCTTCAAATAATATGACAGGGGTAAATTTCTCCTGAAGTAAATTTTTGATCTGCAACCTTCATTTTTTGCAGTACATAGATTAGTTTTCTGACTGTGTAAGCTAGAAAACTAGATAATACACAGTATGAGGTGTCATGGCAAATAATTCTGCGCTTCAATATTATTGCAGTGAAATGCATCAATTACTTTGATAAGGGC
>JAAERL010000827.1 GCA_024230435.1 Desulfobacteraceae bacterium | reverse complement strand
GTACGATATGACAGCGGATCTTAACATCAGCCCTCCTAAGACGGACAACCCAGATCTGTCCAAACCGGTTATTGGCTTAGTGACTTTTTCACCTTTCAACAGCCAGGTAGGCAACCCTAACATGTCTCTGCCACTTCTTATATTGTAGCGGTGAGCGGTACTTATCCTTCGATCTCCAACCGCGCGCGTCCAAATCCAAACTGCATGTGTATTATACTAAGCATCACATATTATATTTTTCGTCCTGTTTTCCAACGCGACACTATGTCCGAGTGGTTAAGGAGGTAGATTCGAAATCTACTGGCGTTTCGCCGCGTAGGTTCGAATCCTGCTAGTGTCGACCTTTTGCCTTATTTTGCTTCTACTTTCATTTTCATGTCAAGTGTTCTGGAATTTCACCCTTTCTGAGATTTGTGAAAGTTGTTGGAAGGTAAAATTTCAGGAATTTCAAAATTATTGAATTTCAATTGAATTTCAAAAACAAATTTCACTATGGCTATTTTAAACCTAAGACCACACAATTTCTCTTGTACGAACACTCACATTCCAACGATCCACAACCCACAACACTCTCAAAGCGACTCAGAAATCTTCTTCCCAAGTACCTTCTTCGCATGCATGATATGATGGAGGTTTTCATATCCTCGAAGAAGGGCAATTCCTGTTCCATCCTTCATCCTATTCCGGACCTTAGTAAGAATGGTGTGCTTCAAAGGTGGTTTGGCCGATGTCTGCCAACGAGGAAATAAGTAGGTAGACTGAATTTCAACGAAGGAACAAATAGTTGCATTGTTATTCATCAGTCTTACTGCGGCGATGTGTTCTCTCTGAGTTGGTGGAGTACATCATCATCTTCTCTTGTTTGAATGATGATGGTGGGTGCGTGTGGCACATTTTTTGTTTTTCAGTGTTAGCGATCGATATTGCAGCGATATGGAAATTTCACTTTTTGCCAAATTATTTATCAGCAACTTTCACCCTGCAACTTTCACGCAAGTTGCAGTGCTGAAATTTCACCCCTTTGAAATTCCAGAACACTAGCCAACCCCCCAAGACGTGATAGGTAATAGGGACCCTCCGCGAGACGGGGGGTATAAAAATTTTGGCTAGCCTGCTGTAGGTGGATAGGCCGAGGGCCGAGTAGGGGGCTAGACCTTATTAACAGTGCCCCCTTTTTGTTCCCGCCACAAAAAGTGCCTGCGCTACGATTTTTCAGGGTTTTTCCACAATTTTGTTAGTGACTTTAGCTAGGGAGCAGCTCTGACCG
>JAAERL010000826.1 GCA_024230435.1 Desulfobacteraceae bacterium | reverse complement strand
TTCCAAAATATCATCGCAAAGCTCGAGAATAGTACATGCATCCCCAAAATTACCTCAGCCGAGAATAAGCGAAAAGGGCCAACTCTGTCCACCATGATTTTGAATGTGGATCGTTCCGAAGCATAAGATATGGAAAGGACGACAAACCAAAATATAGCCGCGGTACGATTACGAATGGTCGAGGTCCCACCAGTGATAACGTCATATACGGAAGACCTTGCATTGTTGCCGCCGTTGTTATTGTTTGCGCGCCGACTTCGATTTGAGTTAGAGCCAGCACTATTCTCAGGACTATCCCACACATTATCAACATCGGCAATAATTACTGCAACTGCTCGAATTTTACGTGCTAATTTCCGACTAGCTTTTTTGAATGATTTTTTCCACCGATAGAATGAACTTTGATTTTGCAATTCACGTCGGGTACCCTTCCTTTTCCGTCTTCGATTGTTGTTCGGGTGCAGTAGGTAGGAATCTTCGTCACCGCTGGATGCATCATCATTATTGTCGCACGATTCGAATGAAGCGTC
>JAAERL010000825.1 GCA_024230435.1 Desulfobacteraceae bacterium | reverse complement strand
CCATTTTGGCCCGTTTCATTCTCAGCTCAAGGGGCCATCGAACGTCCGAACGGACCGACAGATAAAAATCAAAAAGTTTTTCATACCAAACGGACAGTATGTACATTGTGCGAGTCACGTTTCACGTTGGCGCCAAGCCAACGGTTCATGCAATGAGGTGTACATAAAAGTAGGTAGATATGTAAGTAACTACTTTTACTATTACTCTAACTCGACTAAGTAAGTTCTTGGCGAGAAGAGATGAAATTGCGAAGGAGATTTCCCTAACACTAACACTATTCTACGTACGATAGATGATAAGTACTTCATCCAATCAACATAAGGTACCATACGTACAGCACGATACTTTTATCGTACGATCGAGGTGACAAGCCATTAATGTGCCCCCTGCTGCCGCCGCGTCCCCCCGTCCGCCCGCCGGACCTCCATTCGGCGTGCCAACTAACATGAAACTCGCCAGCGCGCGGCGAAAGGCAAAACGGTCGTACGTACTGATTCCAACGCTAGTGTTTGGACGTTCCAACTCCTTAACGCCTCGCGAGGAATAAGCAGGAATGTGGGAATCTAATTATTGGATACTTTCTGGGAAAACTATAATGTCGGAATGGATACAAGAAAGAATCTCAAAATTATAAGATCCCTAGTCTCTATCTTCACCAAAAATGGCAATTTTTAGGCTGGAAGCTTCCTTTTCTTTGAAGCTGGCTTCACAGGAAATCTTTAAAAATATTGATATTCCGGTTGGAAGATAATTTATATAATCATTTTCCTTGCTGTAGTCTTTTGGCAAGAAGCTGTCTTGCGGATGAGACAAATGTATAGTGATTACTAGAGAAATAGAGGGAAACTAAAAGTG
>JAAERL010000824.1 GCA_024230435.1 Desulfobacteraceae bacterium | reverse complement strand
CCCGACATTGGGCTCTAATGGATTTCATGTCATAATGGCCTTTTGCTTGCATTGGCAAGGTAACTGATCAATAGTTATAGTTGCCTCAGCAAAATTGAGAATTGCGCCCATATTGGCCAAACTCTTGACGCCTAGAATCAAGTTGTATACTGGAGCGGCAGCTGTTTTTGGGACCTTGACTACGTCGGGTTGAAAGCTGGCCACTTTAGATCTTGAGAACTCTGGAAAGTGTAATTCAAGATTGCCCACATTTTTAGTCATAAATGTGCCGTTTGAGGTTCTCCACTTTTGGGGCGAAACCCTCTTTTTTAACGGAATAATACAATTTGTTCCTTTTTGGACAAAGAGCAAGTCCCCATCGGAACCACTGTCCAGTAAAACCTTTAACACCTTAAATTTGTGTTTAGGATTTTTACTCTTGCTGTTCTTGTCTTCGATCATAGCTACAATGGTGGTAACTACGCCGTTGCCTTTGACTACTTGATTTTTATACGATTTCATATCGTT
>JAAERL010000823.1 GCA_024230435.1 Desulfobacteraceae bacterium | reverse complement strand
CGAGGCGTTTGGGAAGTCGGGAGGGTACAGACCGGATACATCCCTGACAGATCAGACCGGAGACATGGTTGACAGATCTCTATAGAGTGGCCTGGAAAGAGACCTGTCCTATGTAGGTGGCATGGTTCTAAAGCTTGTCTAGCTTCTCGATGTTGCCGGCCATATCGCCGGCACCGGCTGCACGGCAGAGTAGGACATAGATGAAGAGTTGCTTGTCATCATCGGACGCAGCGGCGAGACTGGTTGGGTATGGGAAATTTTCGTCAAATTCTATCAATACACATTCCTCAGGTGGATATTCTAGTTCCTCATAGATTGAGTCGTCGTCACACTCAAATCCACTATCTGAGCAGAAAGTGTCAAATTCACCATCGTATTTCGGCGGGTCGTTTGTGTCACGATTTGACCAGCTTTCCCTTTGGTACTTGTAGTAGCGCGTCATATAGTCGGCAATTCTTGACACAATGTTTCCCGTATCTTTCGGCGCCCCAAGTTTCTCTATGATACAGGACACGGGCTTTGGTCGCTTTTTTACGGACTGCCCTATTGGTAAAACTTGGTTTGGGGAGAAGTCGATGTATTTTCCGGGGTCGCCCTCGCCAAGGTCGACCTTGCCTATTCCTGTGAATGGATTGGAGTTGGGTAGGTTTTTTAGTCGATAGACGAGTGTTCCGCCCATGGGCCGGAGTATAGTTTCCTCTGATAACATTTTGGACCACCACAGCGGCGTTTTTTTCCCGTCCAACGTACAGTGGCCAACGCACAGCTCCGTGTGCCATGGGTAATTGTTGTCCACAAAAAACATCACATCTCCGGCCTGGGCGTCCGCACAGCTTTTCAAATTGATTTGCTGAAACATCGCCTCTTTGATTTCATGGGCTGATTTGTTTCTTAGTCCACACGCTCCGCCCGCAAAAATCGAGCCATGGCAGTTGCTGGTTACGTCGCCGTCATAGTCAGGTTTGAAGTCGTCCACGCAGACGTCGCCATATACAGGTTTCAGATGTATCGTTTCATCGAAATGGGACCGATTCAACTCGAGCGTCACATCGGCGCGATATCGCATGCATGCCTTTTCTAAATCATAGACATTTTTCTTCCAGATTTTTTGTTTAGCATCATATACGGGACGTTCGTGGATAGGTAGCTTGTCAAGCTTGGTTTTTGTTTTCTTTTTGAAGCTTGGGGGGGCGGAGAACATGAAGTCGTAGAGTTCATCTCGAGTTTTGACCGCCTGTCGCACGAGTTGTTTCATGACGGCCTTTGGGTCACTGACCTTTGAGAGCGGAATGCATTCCTCTGGGGATACCGAGCGATATTCCAGATCCAATTGTCTTGCGCGCTGTGCCTGCTGCTCGTCTTCTGTGCTGTAGTAGTAGTCATCGTCGTCGTCCCAATAATCTGAGTCATAATCCTTCATGTTCTGTGTTATGACTTTGGTGGGGGAGACTTTTTCTAATTGGCATTCAGGTGGTATTGAGTTGACAGTTCTTGCCTTTGAGGCCGGATTCGTTTCAACAGGAACTACATTTCTGATCTCATAACCGGTCTTTTGGTTTTGATTTTTCGTAGAGTGAGTATTCGTAGAGTGAGTATTCGCACAGATATTATCATTGATGTGAGCCTTCATTATCTATTTCCTTTTCGTTCTATTTCCTTTTCGTTCAGGGTAGCTTGCCTGGGTTTATTGCATGAACATAAATCGAAATTAAAAAAATACTAATTGTTTCGTAGCAAAAATTATACCAACTGAATTATTTCAATTAGATATGATTGTTTTCGCTCTAACAGACCATATCTACCGCCAAAAAAGTTGTCGTTTTTGAGAGCATTTAGCGCGAATTGCCAACAATCTTTTGTGCTTGTTTTTT
>JAAERL010000822.1 GCA_024230435.1 Desulfobacteraceae bacterium | reverse complement strand
CGAGGCGTTTGGGAAGTCGGGAGGGTACAGACCGGATACATCCCTGACAGATCAGACCGGAGACATGGTTGACAGATCTCTATAGAGTGGCCTGGAAAGAGACCTGTCCTATGTAGGTGGCATGGTTCTAAAGCTTGTCTATCTTCTCGATGTTGTCGTCATATCGCCGACGCCGGCTGCGTGGCGGAGTAGGACATAGATGAAGAGTTGCTTGTCATCATCGGACGCAGCGGCGAGACTGGTTGGGTATGGGAAATTTTCGTCAAATTCCATCAATACACATTCCTCAGGTGGATATTGTAGTTCCTTATAGATTGAGTCGTCGTCGATTGAGTCGTCGTCACACTCAAATCCACTATCTGAGCAGAAAGTGTCAAATTCACCACCGTATTTCGGCGGGTCGTTTGTGTCACGATTTGCCCCGCTTTCCCTTTGGTACTTGTAGTAGCGCGTCATATAGTCGGTAATTTTTGACACTATGTTTCCCGTATCTTTCGGCGCCCCAAGTTTCTCTATGATCTCTATGATACAGGACACGGGCTTTGGTCGCTTTTTTACGGACTGCCATATTGGTACAACTTGCTTGTGGGAGAAGTCGATGTATTTGCCGGGGTCGCCATCGCCAAGGTCGACCTTGCCTATCCCTGTGAATGGATTGGGGTTGGGTAGGTTTTTTAGTCGATGGACGAGTGTTCCGCCACTGGGCTTGAGTATAGTTTTCGCTGAACCCATTTTGGACCACCACAGCGGCGTTTTTTTCCCGTCCAACGTACAGTGGCCAACGCACAGCTCCGTGTGCCATGGAGCAAACCTCACATCTCCGGCCTGGGCGTCCGCACAGCTTTCCAAATTGATTGGCTGAAACATCACCTCTTTGATTTCATGGGCTGATTTGTTTCTTAGTCCACACGCTCCGCCCGCAAAAATCGAGCCATGGCAGTTGCTGGTTACGTCGCCGCGAGCGTTCGGCCTGAAGCCGTCCACGCAGACGTCGCCACCTATAGGTTCCAATTGTATCGTTTCATCGAAATGGGACCGATTCAACTCGAGCGTCACGTCGGCGTGATATCGATTGCAGATCTCATGCTTCTCAGAGTCGCCTATCTTCCAGATTTTTTGTTCAGCATCATATCGGGGCTGGTTGGGGATAGGTAGGCTTTTATGCTTGGTTCTTGTTTTCTTTTTATAGCTCGGGGGGGCGGAGAACATAAAGTCGTAGAGTTCATCTCGAGTTTTGACCGCCTGTCGCTCGAGTTGTTTCATGACGGCCTTTGGGTCACTGACCTTTGAGAGCGAAATGCATTCCTCTGGGGATACCGAGCGATATTCCAGATCCAATTGTCTTGCGCGCTGTGTCTGCTGCTCGTCTTCGACATCCCTGCTGTCCGGCGGAGTCTGGACCATGTCGCGCCTTGATGGTGTCAGCCCAACCGGGCCCGGCTGGACGGCTGGTGCAGGAGGCAGCTCATCCGAACGCGTCGTTTTCGAGCTTCCATAGGTGGCAGCCTCCGGAGAAGCCAGTGGCACTCGCGGCTTTTTTTCGTTTTTTGCGCTTTTCAGAGCGCTTTCTGTACGGCCGCCTCCCGGATACTGTGTTCGCGTTGGATTTGTGGTCCTTTCCTTGGCCGGGGCGGGATGGCTGGTCTGTTGCTCTGTTACGTTGTTCTGTTTCGGGTGATTTCGTGAATCACCACAAAGGTTGAAAAAGAAATTCATGAATCGATTGAGATTGGAAGCACTCGAGGCAAGCGAATCAGCACCACTGTCAGATGTTGTGATTTTGGCGGGGGAGACTTTTTCTAATTGGCATTCAAGTAGTGCTGGGTTGGCTGTTGTTGCCTTTGAGGCCGGATTCGTTTTAACAGGAACTACTTTGCTAATCTTATCACCGTTCTTTTGATTTTTCGTAGAGTGAGTATTCGGAGAGTGAGTATCCGCACAGATATTATCATTGATGTGAGCCGTCATTATCTATTTTCTTTTCGTTCAGGGTAGCTTGCCTGTGTTTATTGCATGAACATAAATCGAAATTAAAAAAAATACTAATTGTTTCGAGGCAAAAATTATACCAACTGAATTATTTCAATTAGATATGATT